>CBDTZM010000366.1:0-3231 GCA_965364915.1 uncultured Pseudomonadales bacterium
GCCATCCAGGGACAGTGTGCGCAGCTGCGACACGTCGCACCGTCGCCGGCAGTCGGGGCCTCGATGAAACGTTTTTGCGGATTGAGTTGCCGGAGCTTGTGGAAGATGCCCCGGTCTGTCGCCACGATGAACATGTCGTTCGGCAACTCGCTTGCTGCCTGGACGATGCGGCTCGTCGACCCGACGACGTCGGCAACATCGATCACGGCCGCGGGCGACTCCGGATGCACTAGCACGCCGGCTTCCGGGTAGAGCGATTTCAGATCCAGCAGCGCCTTGGATTTGAATTCTTCGTGGACCACGCAGGCGCCGCTCCACAACAGCATGTCGGCACCGGTCTGCTGTTGGATATAACGTCCCAGGTGCTTGTCCGGCGCCCACAAGATCTTCTCACCTAAAGCCGCAAGCGCTTCGACGATCGGTAGCGCGACGCTGCTGGTCACCACCCAGTCCGACAGCGCCTTGACCTCGACCGAGGTGTTGGCATAGACGACCACCGTGCGATTGTCATTGGCCTCTACAAAGGCGCGAAACTCGAGGGGGGGACAACCGAGGTCCAGCGAACACTCGGCGTTGAGCGTGGGCATGAAAACGCGCTTGTCGGGGGAGAGAATCTTGGCGGTCTCGCCCATGAAACGCACCCCGGCGACGATCAACGTCGAGGCCGGATGATCGCGGCCAAAGCGCGCCATCTCCAGAGAATCCGACACCACACCCCCCGTGGTCTCCGCCAGATCCTGAACATCACCATCGACGTAGTAGTGGGCCACGAGTACCGCATCGCGGGCCTTTAAAAGCGCCGCGATCTCTTCCACGAGCGCGTCCCGCTCGCTGGGAGCCAAGTTTTTCGGTTCGTACACCGGAACCCGATCGGCGCTCAAGCTGTAGTCTGGTAAATTCATGGCTGCGTCCAGTTTACCACGAGGATCCAATGTACCGACTTTTCGAGATGGGCGACTCGGGCAACTGTTACAAGGTGCGGTTACTCTTCAGTCACCTCGGGCTGGCCTTTGAGCGAATCGCTACAGACATACTCAAGGGCGAGTCCCGAACAGAAGCGTTCTTGTCTCTCAACCCGAACGGCAGGGTCCCGCTGTTGATTCGCCCAGACGGTCGTCCGCTAGCGGAGAGCAACGCCATACTGGCGCATCTTGCCGAAGGGTCCGAATATCTTCCGGAGGATTCATACGAACGCGCATTGGTCTTCCAGTGGTTGTTCTTCGAGCAATACAGCCACGAACGATTCATTGCGACCAATCGTTTCTGGATACACATCGAAGGCAGCAAGGCTATCCATCAAACACAGATCGACGCCAACCATGCCCATGGTGTCGCAGCCCTCGGCGTCATGAATGAGCACTTGGCCGAACGAGACTTTTTTGTCGCAAAGCACTATTCCATCGCCGACATCGCGCTATATGCATACACTCACGTCGCCGGTGAGGGGGACTTCGACCTCACACCGTTTCCGCACATTCAACGCTGGATCGACGCCGTCGCCCGACAACCACGCCACATCCCGATGGGTGCCTAGTGGCGCGTGCGCTCTTCTTGATCGGCGACGTCGGCATTGCGCAGAACGACAACCACGTGCGTCTACCCGCTGCGTTCGCGAGCCGGGGTCACGAGGTGGACAGCGTCGACCATGCCGATGTGTGTCTGCATGGCAACGAACTGCTCATCGGCGAACGTAGCGCGGATCAGTACGATCTGGTGTGGCTGCTGGGTTTCGGTCCCCGCGCGAGCTTTCTCGATCGTATGCAGCTGTTGCGGCGAATCGATCAGAAGCGCTTCGTAAATCCGATCGATGCGTACGTCTATCTTCACAGCAAACTGCATTTCACCGAGTACATGCCGGAGACCCACGCCGCCGGGTCCGCGGAAATGCTGATTCGGCAATTGGACAACGCCTCTCGCTGGGTCGTGAAACCGAGTGCCGCCAGTTTCGGTCGTGACGTGATCTTCATCAATGATGACGACGACGGCAGGGAACGCGTTCGAGAGGTGATCGCAAACCACGGATTCGCCGTGCTGCAGCGCTATGCCGAGAGCGTCGAACAGGGTGAAGTCAGATTTCTGGTCGCCGCAGGCGAACCAATCGGTTGTTACAAACGCCTACCGGTCGATAATCGAGCCAACCTGGCGATGGGCGCCCGCCCCATCGCCCACACGGCCACCGCGAGAGAAGCCGAGCTGGCCAATACCATCGGTACTAAGCTGCTCGAGTTCGGCATACGTTACGCCGCCGTTGATATCGCCGACCCTTATCTCATCGAGGTCAACGTCGTGAATCCGGGCGGACTCGGCACGCTCGAAGAGCTGACCGGGAACGACCTCGCGCCCGCGGCCGTGCGCGCGATCGTTCAATCGATGCAGAACTAATCCTGTTGCTACGGCGTGCCGCCGTCGACGCGTATCGTGGTCCCGGTGGTGAAACTGCCGCTGTCGCTCGCCAGGAACAGTGCCGCGCCGACGATTTCATTGGGTTGTCCGCCGCGGCCGAGCGCCAACGAGGTGCGCGCGCGATGCTCGAAGGCTTGCATGTCCCAAGCCTTGGAAATGTCGGTCAGGAATGGCCCGGCAACGATGCAGTTGACCCGCACGTTGGGACCGTAGGCGAATGCAAACGAACGGGTAATCGCGTTCAGCCCCGCCTTGGCTGCACCGTAAGGTTCGGACCCGGGACTTGGATTCAACGACGCGGTGCTACTGATGTTGATGATCGAGCCTCCGTCACCCGCTGCCATGCGTTCACCAATCAGCGCCGACAGACGAAACGGACCCTTGAAATTGACCGCCATGACCTTGTCGAAGAGCTCTTCCGTGATATCGGTCAGCGCTGGATACAGCGGCGACATGCCCGCATTGTTGATCAGAATATCGAGCCGGCCAAAGCGCTCGTAGGCGGCCTCGGTCAGCCCCTCGAGCTCCTTCCAATGGCCCACGTGGCAACCGTAGGGCAGAGCCTCGCGCCCTAGGGCCCTGACCTGTTCCGCGACCACCTCGCAACTATCGGCCTTGCGGCTGGTGATCACGACATCTGCCCCCCGCGCCGCGAGCGCCAGCACCATCTCCCGCCCAAGACCTCGGCTACCGCCGGTAACCAATGCGACTTTATTCGATACTCTCCCCACTGTCTTACTCCCAGATTCAGAACATTCAGCTGAGTGTGACTCAGGAATCGAAGCGAATCAATTCGTCACGATCAGAGAGAGCAAAGGTGTTGTGGAG
>CBDTZM010000367.1:0-3229 GCA_965364915.1 uncultured Pseudomonadales bacterium
AAATCATCGGACTCTCAGGTGTAGATTCTGCGGGTGTCCACAACGCACCCGTGACCACGCGGCGATCGTCGCGTTGAATCTGAAAATCTCTGGCGTGGTGTTGGCCTTCGGACCAATCAATCTTGCTCATGTCTCTCCCATTCTGCCCCGCCAACGCGAACACGACTAGTAGTCCTATCGGGTTGACTATAAAGTGCGCAGGTAAATCGGTCCAATCATCCATCGGAATTGACGCGCAGGTTGTCCCGTTAATCATCTCGCCATCAAATTACTCATGTCCGTCGTGTTGCTGGCCGCGTTTGTCAGCTTGTTGGTGTTCGACCATCCGCCCGGTCCATGGCCCGGGCTCGTCCCGGAGATCGAGCCAACCGCATCACCCCAACAAGCGCCGCTGCTCCGTAGCGAGTTCGTCAACGACGGCACTTCCGTGCAGGAAGTGCACGCCGCCACCGCCATCGTTGACCCGCAGGGTCGACTGCGCAGCTACTGGTACGGCGGGTCGCGCGAGGGCGCAAGTGACGTCGAGATATACACGGCCGTATTCGACTCAGTTACCAATACCTGGGGCGACCAGCAATCGGTCATCGACCGTCATGCCGCCACATCGGCAACCGGCAGCTACGTCAGAAAACTCGGTAACCCCACTGCGGTCACCCGCGCCAACGGCGAAGTGTGGTTGTTCTACGTTGCCGTGTCGGCAGGCGGCTGGGCCTACAGCGCGATCAACCTCGCAAAGTCCTTCGACGGCGGTGCGACTTTCGCAGATCACACACGGCTGATTGCCTCTCCGTTCCTCAATCGCAGCACGATGGTGAGATCGCCGGCCTGGTCCTACGACGACGGCTCGTTGGCACTGCCGGTACATTTCGAGCTGCATAACAAACACGCGGAGATCTTGCGACTAGACAGCGACGGCAACGTGGTCGGCAAACAGCGCATCAACGGCGACCACCCGTCGTTGCAACCGCAACTGCTGGTCGACGAGAACCTCGCCGTCGCGGTAATGCGTAACGGACAGTTCCTGGATCCGGGCCGACGCGTGCTGATCGCCACGTCCAACGACCGGGGTCGCTCCTGGTCTAAGACCCGCGAGACCGCAATCGCCAACCCCAATGCTGCCGTTGGCGGCATACGCACCGCCGCTGGTTACGTATTCGTTTACAACGACCAGGAAGAGAGACGCGACCAACTCTCGCTGGGGTTTGCGCCCGTGGCGGACGGTGATTGGCAAGAGATCTACCTGTTGGAAGACCAAACAGGGACGCTCAAACATGAATTTCGCTTTTCGTACCCGTGGTTTGTTCGTCAGGACGACGTATACCACCTGTTCTACACATCGAACCGCAAACGAATCAAACACGTGATGTTCAACGACGCGTGGCTAGCACAAAAAATCGGCGCGCTCAGTGGCTGACTACATGATGCTCCTGCTGGTGTTCGCCCCCGCGCTCGCGATGGTTCGTCGCCTGGTGACCGGAACGATGACGGCCGTCGCGATCGCACTCGCGATCACTGCCATGGCCATCGTTCCGTTGGGTCAGACCTCTGTCGTTGTCTACCTACGCGGGCTCTTCGGCGACTTGAGCATGCCGAGTGTTGCGCTCCTGGCGGTTTGGGCATTTTCGAGCATGAAGCCAATACAGTCCGACGAGTCACAAAAACTGATCGCCTGCTCGGTCATTGCTGCGGCGGGGCTAGGCTTCTACCTGACGGCGCTGGGTTTAGGCGCGTTCGATCCGTACACCCTCGGCTTCGATCCGTTGCCGTTAGCGGTGGTCATCGCTTTGACCTGTCTCGTTACCATCTGGATCGGCTGGACCGTGGCGGCGCTATGTCTGCTTGCCGCCCTCATCGGCTATCAGCTGCAGGTATTGCCATCGCACAACCTGTGGGATTACGTGCTAGACCCGCTGCTATGGATGTTCAGTCTGGGCTACGTGAGCGTGAGAATATGGCGGCGTTATAGGGCAACGTCACGTTCAGCATGAACACGAGACTGCCGCCGAACTCCGTAATCTCGCCGCGTTTCGACGAATCGACCAACAGCTCGGCTACTGCGACAACGAAAAGATAACCCAGTGCCTGATACAACTTCGGCATCGGTACGGCAAAGCTATCGAACAACTGGGTGATTCGCGGATTGCGTCGGTACAAAGGCGTCATCACGGCGATGTAAAAAAAGGCAGCAACGGCCAAGCCCGTGCCGAAGATGATTCGATTCAGTTTGTATTCCTTTGCACCGATTTCGATCGTCAGATTGTGCAAACCGGTTTCCTGTTGCGCGTTGTTCTCTTGGAAAAACTTCGGAGAGTCGAAGTCGAAAATTCGCTGGCCCCAGGAGAGCTCTTCACCTGCGCCAAAAAAACAGAACAAGGCCAACAACCCCGTCATGACAATGAATCGCCAAGGTTTGGCTCCCCAGAGCGTGACAAGCCGAGCCCCGCACACCACGAACGCAATCAGGAGTGCGAGCACGGTAGACCATTCTGTAAAACCATCCTCTACGACATAGACGTTGCGAAAAAAATCGGGGCTCGTGTGGGACAAGACGGCACCGGCAACGACACCAACGATGGTATATCCAACAATGCCCTTCTCGAGCAGTGCAGTATTCGGCATCAATCGACCCTCAGTGAGCGCTGCAGCATAGGATATCCTGCAACCCACCTCCAACCGCGGCGTTGGTGCCCCTGACCTTGGATGTGTAGACTGCGCCAACCACGCACCTGCTCAAACTTCTAAATTGACGCAAAGAGTTCACATCGTCGGCTGTCGCCGCAGCGGTACCACGCTGATGATGGAATTGATGTGGCAAAGCTATGCGTTCAGTGGCCGCCACGAGCACGAAATTTCCGTCTTTGAGCCGATCCCGGCGAACGAAACCCTGTATTTGACGAAGAAACCGCCTGATACGCTGCGTATTCGCCGTGTATTCCAGGCAGACCCGAACCTGCACGTGATCGCGATGCTGCGGGACCCGAGGGCCGTCATTACCAGTCGCCACGGAAGCAAACCGGACGTCTATTTCGCGGGTTATCAGCGGTGGCTGGAATACGTCGACGCGATCGAGCGTCTAAAGGACCATCCACGGTTTCTCGTCATTTGCTACGAAGAGCTACTCGCCGACCCGGACGCGATTCAGGCACGCATCGGCCAACAGTTCGCATTCCTACAGCAGAAGCGCCTGTTCTCTGCCTATCCGGACGAAGCCGACGTGCCTGCGTTAGCC
>CBDTZM010000368.1:0-3223 GCA_965364915.1 uncultured Pseudomonadales bacterium
TCGGGAGACTTGAGAGCCAACTGAACGCGACGAGTAGAAGAGGCTTGCCTCGGACGCTCGACCGGGTCTTCGGATCCGCGGAATCTTCGGATTCCAACCGAACCTTCGGGTAAGGTCTTAAGTCTTCGGACTTAGGCTGGATCTAAGGGGATTCGGGAGGACTAGACCAAAGCATGAGGGCTTGACCCAAGTGCGAGGGCAAAATCCTAAATTTGAAGACCCCGCCTTCGGGCGGGGTTTTCTTTTTTCGTTCTCCCTCCGCGCCCAACCTTGAAAGTTCAGTGATCGCCCGTTAGGGGTACGAACGCGACCGGCAACACTTCCTTCGCCGTATAGCCACCATTCGCGAGCTTTGTGACCACCGTTAGATTTTGCGCCGCACGCGGGGTACCGACCGGTATCACCATCTTGCCGCCAACTCTTAGTTGCTCGACCAACGCGGGGGGAATATCGGGTCCGACGGCCGTGACGATGATGCCATCGAAGGGTTCGGCCTCGGGCCAGCCGAAGTAACCGTCGCCGGCCTTCACCGAGATATTGTCATACCCCTTGGCCGCTAGCCGAGAAGCCGCCACGGTGGCCAATTCCGGGATGATCTCGATGGTGTACACGTGCTTGACCAACCGGGATAGTACGGCGGCCTGGTAGCCAGACCCCGTACCGATTTCCAACACCACGTGATCGGGCTGCGGATCGAGTAGGTCTGTCATGAGCGCAACGATGAACGGCTGCGAAATGGTCTGTCCATGACCGATCGGTAACGGTCGATTGGCATAGGCGGACTCGAGGCCGTAGTCGTCGACGAATTCGTGGCGCGGCACAGCCGCCATGGCACTCATCGTGGTCTCGTGAAGTTCCGCGCGCCCGGTGTAGCCACGGGTTTCGTCGGTATCGGTGCGAATCTCTTTCAAGAGTGCCGCTTGCAAGTCTTCCAACCGTGTCGCCCCGCTCGCTGCCCACGACCCCGTCATGCCCAACGCAGCAAACACCAGGCAGTAAATGATCTTGCTCATTCGATCGCTCCCACAGCTATCATGGGTTGCCCGATCATGGCATAACGCCTCACAAACGTTAAGGCACCTTTGACCAGGAAACGCATGCCGACTCAACCCGGTGGGATTTACTACGGCTGGATTATCGTCGGCGCGTTGGTGCTGCTGACGGCGCTGACCGTACCGCTTGCAGGCCCCGTGACCGGATTTTTCATCCCGTCGATGCACGCAGAGCTGGGTATTCCCATCGCCTACTTCGGTTGGGCTTTGTCGGCACGCCAGCTCTGCTTTGCGCTGGTCAGCCCCTTTCTCGGACGCTGGGTCGACGTACATGGCGCCCGTGGACTTCTCATTTTCGTTGGCGTCGCGTCGGGTATCACCGTGTTTGCCCTCAGTTACGTGACCGAAGGCTGGCAGCTCATCTTGTGTTTGGGTCTGTTGGGGTTGATCGGCTTGCAAGGCGCCGGAGGCGATATCTACGCAGGCGTGACGATCGCCAAGTGGTTCAACAGGCACCGGGGGCGCGCGATGGCCATCGCGTTCATCGGCATGCCGCTCGGCATCTTCTTCACCACACCTGTCGCGCAATACCTCATCGAGGTCCAAGGATGGCAATCCACCTGGCAGGTCTTCGGTATAGGTGCCGCGGTGGTTTTCGTCGTGCTGGCACTGTTCATCAGGCGCGACCCCAGTGACGTCGGTCAACGGCCGGACGGCGGGGTCGCTGAAGGCCTAGCGGCAACCAACGTCCGGGTTGTCGAAGAGCATCAATGGACACGCGGCGAAGCTATTCGCACGGCAACCTTTTGGCGAATATCGGTCAGCTTCGGCATCTTGATGTTCACCATCAGTACCGTTGCCATGTTCCGCGTGCCGCACTTCATCGACCAAGGCATCGACGCGCAGTGGATCGCGTATGCTTACTCGGCGGAAGCGGTGATCAGCGCGCTCGTCGCAATTCCGGTCGGCATGCTGCTCGACCGGTTTCAGGCCCACTTTCTGACGGCAATTGGCTTCAGCGCGACGATCGTCATGCTCATCTTGACGATTCAAGCCGATAGCATCGTCACGGTATTCTTCGCGACTGCCATGTTCGGCTTAGGAGCCGCGAGCGTGATCATCATCCACAACACCATCTGGCCGCACTACTTCGGCACCCAACACATCGGCTCAATTCGAGGAGCTGCCATGCCCATCACGCTGGGATTTGCCATCCTCGGTGCGCCCGTCGCCGGCATGGTGCGCGACGCGACTGGTTCATTTGTTTCCATCTGGTGGATTACCATCGGCGCGATGGCAGTCGCAATCTTGCTTATACTCATGACGCCCAAGCCACAGAAAAACTAACAAAGGTATGCGATGAATCAGCCAAAAGGTCTCTGGGTTCTGTTCATCACCGAGATGTGGGAGCGCTTCAGCTACTACGGCATGCGTGCGCTCTTGGTGCTATATCTGATCGCATCTACGGATGAAGGCACGTTCAATCCGGGTTTCGGCTGGTCGCAAGAATCCGCCTACCTCTTATATGGCATTTACACCTGGCTCGTGTATCTGACACCGATATTCGGTGGCTTGATTGCCGATCGCTTGATCGGCACGCACCGCTCGATGCTCGTCGGCGGCTGGATCATCGCGGCTGGCCACATCACGCTCGCTGCCACGGAGCTGTTTGGCGTGACCGCAGGGGCTGCCGTGTCGCTGCAGTCAAGCCCCGGCGCACTGTTGTGTTTTCTCTCGGGGCTCGTGCTGATCGTCATCGGCACCGGCTTCTTCAAACCCTGCGTGTCCGTCATGGTCGGCCAACTGTACGACGCCGATGACGAACGGCGCGACGGCGGATTTACGATTTTCTATATGGGCATCAACGTCGGGGCCATGATGTCGCCCCTCATTGCCGGCACTCTTGGTGAAACCGTCGGCTGGCATTGGGGGTTCGGTTCGGCCGCCGTGGGCATGATTCTCGGCATATTCGTCTATCAGTACCTACGGCCCCGCTATCTGGAAGGCATTGGTCTAAAGCCGAAACGACCAACCACGAATGAACAGGCGTCCAAGACCTCGTATCGGTTGTCGAAGGTCGAGTGGCAACGTATCGGCGTGATTCTCATCCTCGCCTTCGTCGGTAACATCGCCTTCTGGACCGCGTTCGAGCAGGCCGGCAGTTCGATGAACGTGTTTGCCGCCATGAGTACCGATCGCACCGCCTGGGGGATCTTGAGCGCACCGTTTCC
>CBDTZM010000369.1:0-3215 GCA_965364915.1 uncultured Pseudomonadales bacterium
CAATCCTAGCTCGTATGCGCGCGAGGCAGACATGTGGCGACCAGTTAGCAGGTAACCCATCGCTGGTTTCAAGCCAATCTGGCGCGGCAATCGGTGCACGCCGACACCGCCGGCAATCAAACCACGGCGCGGTTCCGGCAGGCCAAGTTCCGCGTGATCGGCAGCAACGATAATGTCACACGACAACGCCAGTTCGAGACCGCCGCCCAACGCGAAACCATTGACGCGCGCGATGACCGGCTTGGGGAAGTGCCAACGTTGAGTCAGGGGTGTGGTTGCAGAATTCATGCGCGCCCACTCGGCGCGCTGGGCGTCGTCGGCATCCCGCTCGGTGGCGCGGTGCTTCAGATCGGCACCTGCCGAGAACGCCCGGTCTCCCGCTCCCGTAATCACCGCCATCCAAATGTCGTCGTTGCTTTCGACTTCGTCGAAATGTTGCGAAAGCGCCCACCTGAGGTCCGGGTTGAGTGCGTTCATGGCTTTCGGTCGGTTTAGCGTAATGTAGGCAACCCTATCTCGTACTTCGAATTCGCTTACCTGCGTCATCAGTGCACTGCCTCCCAATACTCGCGCAGCGCATCGATGTGGGCCTGCGGATCCTTCAGGCCTGCGCCCATGGCTCGCATCGATACGTAGTCGGCGCCGGCCGCACGCCATGTTTCAACGTCCGCGGCCCAACGTTCCGGACCCGCTTGGTAGTTGAGCATGCATTCCACGCCGAAGGCGTCGGTATCGCGTCCTGCTTCGTCAAGATAGCCGCGCACCCGATCCAATCCTGCCAAACCATCTTTACTGCTGCTCCCGAATATGAAGCCGTCGCCTATTCTGGCCGCGCGCCGAAACGCGACGTCGGTGAATCCACCCAGCCAGATCGGAATTTGCCGCCCCGGCAACGGTTTCAACCCGGCACGGTCAATCCGATGATCCACGCCCGTGTAGTCAATCACCGGGTTGGCCCACAACTCCCGCAGCACATAGATTTGTTCTTCTTGCCGTCGACCGCGGTCGCTAAAGTTCTTACCCAAGCTCTCGTATTCGACGTGGTTCCAGCCCGTACCGACGCCAAGACGCAAACGCCCACCCGAAAGGATGTCGACTTGTGCTGCTTGCTTGGCAACCAACGCCGTCTGCCTTTGCGGCAAGATGATCACGCCCGTGACCAGTTCGATTCGCGTCGTGCAGGCGGCAAAGTAACCGAAAAGAACGAACGGTTCATGGAACGCAGATTCATTGGTGTACGGTCCCAGAAGCTTCGGTTCGCGACCTTCGTGCTCCGCGCCCAACACGTGATCGTAGGCCAGCACATGACTGTAGCCTATGTCCTCGGCAGCTTGCGCCCAGTCGCGCAACACCGCCGGATCGCTGCCGATTTCCAGGTGCGGAAAAACCGCGCCGATGTTCATCGTCCCCTACTCCCACTCTATGCGCTGCGCATGGAGAGCAACGATAGCACGGGGCGTCGTTGATCGGGCTAGCTCAGCGTCTGTTCCACCCACCGCGCCGCTGCGAACAAGTTTGCTTCGTCGTGCATCGGTCCAATGAGTTGTAAGCCGAGCGGCAGTCCGTTCGTACCAACACCCAACGGCAACGACATGCACGGCATGCCGAGCAGCGTCCATATTCGACTGAAGATCGGGTCGCCGGTCGCGCCCAACCCCGCGGGGGCCTCGCCCCGCGCGCTCGGCGCCAGCAGCGCGTCGTGCCGAAGAGAACGAAGCTCACTACGGCCTGTTTCGGCAAGCGCCAACGCGTTTCGGTAATCTTCGTAGCCCGTATTCGCCCCATCGTTCAACAACGCGATCAACTCCGGACTCAACTGATCCTCACATCGTCGTCTGACGTCTGCCAGCGCCTGAGCAGTCTCAAACGCCATCACGGTCTTCTGCGCATCGACTAGATCGTCAAACAAGGGCGGCAACGTCACGTCGGCAACTTCGGCGCCGGCGTCGGCCAACCGCGTCGCGGTATCCTCCAACAATGATTGCATGTCTACGTCGGCCTGGTCCCAGACCGGCGTTCTACAGATACCAATTTTCGGAGGCGCCTCACCGATATCGATTTGCGTGCCCGTTAATGCGGCAAAAACGATGGCCCCATCCGTCACCGACCGCGTCATCCAGCCGAAGCTATCGAGTGATCGCGCCAACGGGCTGACGCCGTTCATGGGAAACCCACCGAGTCTCGATTTATACCCCACCACGCCACAAAACGAGGCGGGCCGAATGACCGACGCCGCGGTCTGCGAACCGAGGCCTAGGGGCGCCATACCATCCGCAACCGCGGCAGCGCTACCGCTGGAAGATCCACCAGGGGTTCGGGTGGCATCGTGCGGGTTTGTCGTAGGCCCCGGGTGAAAGTAGGCGAACTCGGTCGTCACCGTCTTGCCGAGAATGACCGCGCCGGCGTCTCGCAGCATCGCGACCACCGCGGCGTCGGCACCGGGTGTGCGTCCCGCATGAATGACCGACCCGTTACACGTTGGCATGTCATAGGTGTCGAAGATGTCTTTGACGGCCACGGGAACGCCGTGCAGAGGACCGCGAACCGTTTGCCGATCTAGCTCGCGCGCCTGGCGCAGCGCAACCTCTTCGTCGATGAAGGCCCACGCGTGAACCTCGCGCTCGCGTGCTTCGATGCGAGCGAGACACGCCTGGACCATCGCTTCTGCAGAAACCTGCCCCGAACGTAGTCGGGGCAGAACGTCTGCAATCGTGCTTGAAGCGAGGTCAGAATCGATAGGTGAAGTCCAAACCGTAGGCGTCTTCATCCGCTTCGTGGATGAACGAACCGCCAAACTCGGGCGCGGGAATAACCTCTTCCAGGTATTCCTCATCGCCGATGTTGCGGGCCCAAGCGGTCAGCGTCCACTTGTCGGCGGTCAGCGACACCCGCAAATTCAACAAATCATACGCGTCGCGTTTGGTCCTCGACATATCGGAGTCGACCGGGAAGCCGAGCAAAGCCGTCCAGATAGCCGGCTGTTGATTGTCTTGAACGGTGTGAAACCACGTCTCGCCGATCTTCTGGTAATCCGCGCGGAATACCAAATCAAGGCCATCCGTCACCGGGAACCTGAACTGGCCGCCGAGATTCAGGGTGTATTCCGGGGTCAACGGCGCGTCGTTGCCCACGGTTTGCGGTCGATTGGTGTTTTTCTCAATCTCACCGTCGACGAATCCCACGCTACCGAATAGCGTCACATAGTCGTTGGCCGC
>CBDTZM010000370.1:0-3203 GCA_965364915.1 uncultured Pseudomonadales bacterium
CTCGGCCGCCTCGGCGAGACGTGCGGTCCAGCCGATCTGATGGGCGATGGCGAAACCCGCCGCACCCAGCGCCTCCGGCGTTCCGCGCAGGGTATGCGCGGCAATGTCGTCGATTCGGGTCGGCGTGATGCTCGCGATGCACAAAGGATTCAAAGCCTCCTGCGCATGGCCGCGTACGCCCGCATCCTGCCACTCGGGAATACCCGCAGCGGCGGCCATGTCGAGCGCAAGATTGCGCACCGACTGCCTAAGCGCCAACGCGATTCGCGGCGCCGTGTTCGAAACGTCTTCGCCCAGAACCAATACTGCGTCCGCCGCTTCAACGTCGGTCAACGTTGCAATATGCGCCCCGCCCTCTCCATAGATCGATACCATCAACTCGTTCAAACGCTGCTCTCTGTCCGCAACGCCGCTGGCGAAATTGTCTTCGCCGACCAACGACTTGAGCGCAAAGTTCGCCTCCAACGATGCGCGCGGTGAGCCGATGCCAATCACCTCGCCTTGCGCCAGCACTGCCGCCAGCCGAGCATTGGCATCGTCGTCGCCGACTTCTTCGAAAACACCGTCCTCGGCTCGAACGCCGATGCGGCGAACGCGCTTATCGCTATTGACGAAGTGGCTACCGAAACGACCGCGATCACAGAGAAAGTAACCATTCACATCCGGGTGGTAGCGGTTGTGTATGCGTTTCAACTCACCGTAGCGTTCACCGGGTAAGACGTTGCAGCCGACCGCGCAGCCCGGACAAATCGACGGTGCCGATTGCAGATCCCATTTGCGCGTGTAGGTCTGACTGAAAGGCTTGTCGGTAAATACACCCGTAGGGCACACCTCGACCAGGTTGCCGGCGAATTCGTTCTCCAGCACCCCGTCTGACTCGCGCCCGAAGAACATGCGGTCGCGCGAACCAAATGCCTGTAAATCGCGACCACCCGCGTAGTCTTGGTAGTACCGAACACACCGGTAACAGGTAATGCAGCGATTCATCTCGTGTCCGACGAACGGACCGAGATATTGATTGCGGAAGGTGCGCTTTTGTCCCCGGTAACGGCGCGTCGTGTGACCGGTCATGACGGTCATGTCTTGCAGGTGGCATTCGCCGCCCTCTTCACATACCGGACAATCGTGGGGATGGTTTTCCATCAACCATTCGATCACCGAGGCACGAAAATCTTTTGCTTGGCCGGCTTCTATGGAAATGCGCGCGCCGTCCGCGACCGGCGTCATACACGCCATGACCAGCCGTCCGCGCTGGTCGTCTTTATCCTGGTACTGAATCACGGCGCACTGCCGGCAGGCGCCCACGGAACCCATCGCCGGATGCCAACAGAAATACGGTAGGTCTTTCTTGTGCGTCAAACAGGCCTGCAACAAGTTCTGTCCTTCTTGCACTTCAAACGACTGGCCGTCTATCTCGATAATCGCCAACTTAGTGTCCTGCCTGCGGGCAGCGCCCGCCGCTAATATGCGCTTCGAAGTCTTCCCGAAAATACTTGAGCGCACTGGCAAGGGGTTCGATTGCGCCGGTGGCGTGCAAACAAAACGTGTTGCCCGGCGCGCCGATGAACGATGCGTTCTTCTCGAGCAACTCGATATCGCCCGGTTGGCCGCGGCCTTCTTCAATGTCGAGCAGCAGCTGTTCCAACCAGGGGAGCCCCTCGCGGCACGGCGTGCAGAAGCCACACGACTCCTGGGCGAAGAAGTGTTGCAGGTTGCGAGACATATCGACCGGACAAATCGAGTCGTCCATAAGAATCATCGTACCGGTACCCATGCGCGAGCCTGCGGCTTGAATGGTGGCGTATTCCATCCGCAGGTCGAAGTGTTCCGCGACCAGAAACTCCGTCGACGCACCGCCCGGCAAGATGCCGCGCAACTCGTAGCCGTCCTGCATGCCACCCGCATGCTGTTCGATGATCTCCCGAATGGTGGTACCCATGGGCAGTTCCCAAAGACCCGGGTTGTTGACACGTCCCGAAACCCCAAAAATTTTGGTGCCCGCATCCTCGCCGGCGCCGAGATCCTGGAACCACTCCGCGCCATTGCGCACGATGGCCGGCACGTTGCACAGTGTTTCTACATTGTTGACGATGGTCGGGCGGCCCCATGCTCCACTGGCCGGCGGGAATGGCGGCTTGGTGCGCGGTTGGGCACGCTTACCTTCGAGCGCGTTCAACAGCGCCGTTTCTTCTCCGCAAATATAGCGTCCGCCGGAACGATGCACCGCAAGATCCAGGTTGAAGCCACTGCCGAAAATGCCCTCGCCGAGGTAGCCCTTTGCTTTCGCTTCGGCAATGGCATTGTTGAGTTGTCGGTTGGCCTCGTGATACTCGCCGCGGAGAAAGACGTAAGCCTTGTCGGCCTGGATGGCAAACGCACCGATGATCATGCCCTCGATCAGCATATGCGGATCGTATTCCATCAAGTATCGATCCTTGAACGTGCCGGGCTCCATCTCGTCGGCGTTGCAGACGAGGTATTTATGTCCGGGGCCCGCGACGTCTTCCCCGGGCACGAACCCCCATTTCACGCCGGTAGGAAATCCGGCGCCGCCCCGTCCACGCAGGTTGGCTTCTTTGACAAGCTCTTGAATCTCAAGCGGGGACATCTCGATGACCGCACGGCGCGCCGCCGTGTAGCCTTTCGCGGCTTCGAATGCCGGCATATCTACCACACCGCCATTGGCCTCGATGCGTTCCGTGAGGGGCTTGTCCACTACTCGAATCTCCCCAACACTCGGTCCAGATCGCCCTCAGCGACCGGCCCAATCAATTCGTCGTCGATGGTCATGGCCGGGGCGCGATCGCAAGCACCCAAACAGACGATGGGCAACAACGTGAAGCGGTCGTCGTCGGTCGTTTGACCCATCTTGACGCCAAGCTTGGCTTCCATTTGCCGGGACAACTTGTCGCATCCCATGACATAGCAACTCACGCTGTCGCAAACCATGATGACGTGACGCCCTACCGGTTTGCGGTAGATGAGGTTGTAAAACGTCGCGATGCTATCCAGATCGGCCGCTGACATTTCCAGCAGCTTGGCGATTGCCGTCAAGCTTTCGTCGGACACCCAGCCCCGGTAATCCTGAACGATCAACAACGCATCGATGGCAGCAGATGCGCGATCCGGCAGATGCGCGATCTCGGCTTCGATCGCCTGAATCTCTTCGTGCGACAGGGTTTGAATGAGATTCAACTCGCTCA
>CBDTZM010000371.1:0-3201 GCA_965364915.1 uncultured Pseudomonadales bacterium
GTTGATGAGGGTCTGCAGTCCGATCGTGAGCGCTACGCCGTAACATAGATAGCCCGCGAAGGGATGATGCAGGGCGATCGCTTTCCGGGCGATGCGCAAGATTCTCACGACCAGGAAGGCCAGCATCGCCATCAACGACAAAGCCCCAAGCATGCCGAGTTCCTCAGCGATCACGGCAAAGATGAAGTCGTTGTGGGCTTCCGGCAAATAGAAGAGTTTTTGAATGCCTTCACCGAGCCCCAGGCCGAACACTTCGCCGCGGCCAAAGGCGATCAACGCCTGAGTGAGCTGATAGCCGCTGCCAAAGGCGCTCGCCCACGGATCGGTAAACGAGAACAGTCGCTCGACGCGATACGGTTCCCAAAACAGGATCACCGCCAGCACCCCCACCGAGAGCGCGCCGGCGGCCAGGAAGTGGCGTAATCGAGCACCTGCCAAGAACAACAGACCGCAAGCACTGGCGCCCAACACCACCACCGAGCCGAAGTCCGGTTCGCGCAGCAATAGCACCGCAATCACAGCGACCGCGAGCAGCGGCCGTATCAGGATCATCACGTCGTCGCGCAGCTGTTCGTGAAAACGTGCCAAGTAACCGGCCATGTAGACAACAAACAAAAACCTGACCGCTTCAGATGCCTGAAAGGTTACCGGGCCAAGATCGATCCACCGCTTGGCACCATTGACCTCATGACCGATACCGGGAATGAGCACGAGCACGCACAGAACGACAGCAGCCAACCAGGCAAAACGATAGCTGGCTTGCCATACCCGCAACGGTACCGCGAACGCCACAGCAAAGGCGGCCAACCCGACGACGACGTAGATGGCGTGCCTTGTTAGGAAGTTGTCCCCCATCGCAATCGATGCGGACGTGACCATGACCAAGCCGAAGCCCATCAGCAACAACCAACTCATCACGAGGGTCGTGTCGAAGGCGAGCACCGGGACCCGCGCCGTCACGGTCCTAGTCCCAAAACCGCATGACGAAACACCTCGCCCCGTTGCACGTAGCTATCGAACATGTCGAGGCTGGCACAGGCCGGTGACAGCAGAACCGTGTCGTGCGCCTCAGCGGCGTCGCAAGCTGCCACTACCGCCTCATCCAAATTCTGAACGTACGACACCGGCACATCGCCGACAGCAGCTTGTAAAGCCGGCGCATCGATACCGAGCAGTACGAGATGCCGAACGCAGCTGGCGACGGCGCGCCGCAACGGCGCAAAGTCTGCCCCCTTACCGTCGCCCCCGGCGATCAGCACAATCGATTTACCTTTCGCGCCGAGGCCCTCGAGCGCGGCCAGGGTCGCACCCACATTGGTCGCCTTCGAATCGTTGACGAAATCGATCTCGCGCCAACGTCTGATGCGCTCGCAGCGATGTGCAAGGCCTTTGAACCCGTGCACGGCCTCCGCCAACTCATCGGCTGTCGCCACCCCAATAGGCTCGTCTTGGCGCTCGCGATAGAGCATCGCGAACGCGGCGAGCACGTTCTGTTCGTTGTGCCGACCTACGAGCGGCAGCTCAGCGGCGGCGATGACGTTGGCGCTTCCCAACGCCAGGTGACGGCCGCCGTCCGTCCGCACGCCCCATTGGGCCGGTGCCGGTGCGTCTGCACCGAACGTGACAAGGTGCTCGACATCGTCCTTAGGCTTTGTCAAAGCATCGTCGCGATTGGCGACCGCGCGATGCACGCCTGCGTAAATTCGCTGCTTCTGAGCCGCATAACGCTGCAGGCTGCCATGGCGATCGATGTGATCTTCGGACACGTTCAAGATCGTTGCCGTCTGGAAGCGACAAGACTGCATCCGCTCGAGCTGAAAGCTCGACAACTCTATGGCATAGCAATCGCGGTCTGCTGCAATGACATCCAGTGCTGCATCACCAAGATTGCCGCCTACCCCGGGGCTCTTTCCAAGCCGTTCGAGCATATGACCGACAAGGGACGTCACGGTGCTCTTACCGTTGGTGCCGGTCACGGCAAAGACCGGCGCTGTCACCTCTTGGCAGAACAGGTCAATGTCGCTTACGACAGGCAGGCCGGCGGCCATGGCAGCACGGACCAGCGTCATCTCCAAACTAATCCCCGGGCTCACGACGACGCGGTCGGCCTGGCGGAAGTCGAATTGGCAGGTACCGAATCGATATTCGGCGTCAGGGTAGCGAGTCGCCACCTCGTCTGCGTTGGGCGGCGCTGCGCGGGTATCGATGACCACGAGTTCATCGGTATCGTAAAGGTGCCGTAGGCACGAAAGGCCCGTGACGCCCAACCCAATGATTACTGTGTGCATCAACGAAGCTTCAACGTTGACAAGCCGATCAACACCAGCACCAAAGTGACAATCCAAAACCGTACGATCACCCGCGGCTCTGGCCAACCCTTGAGTTCGAAATGATGATGAATCGGCGCCATACGAAAGATGCGGCGACCCGTTAGTTTGTATGATGCGACTTGCAGCATCACGGACACCGCCTCCAAGACAAACAGACCGCCCATGATGAAGAGCACGATTTCGTGACGCACGATGATCGCCACCACCCCCAGCGCGGCACCGAGCGCCAACGCACCGACGTCGCCCATGAACACCTGTGCCGGATAGGTGTTGAACCACAAGAAACCAAGCCCTGCGCCTATCAGCGCGCCGCAGAAAACCGCGAGTTCGCCGGCATCGGCGATGTACGGAATTTGTAGATAGTTGGCAAATTCGAGATGCCCGGCAAGATAGGCGATGATGCCGAGCGCCGCACCCACCATGACCGTCGGCAGTATGGCTAACCCGTCCAGACCATCGGTTAGGTTGACGGCATTGCTGGTACCCACGATCACGAAATAGGCAAGCACCACGTAACCGGCGCCCAACGGAATCGCCACGCTTTTGAAAAACGGCACGATCAGTTCGGTCTCTACGGGCAATTCTGCGGACGTATAGAGAACCACGGCCGCCGCCATGCCAACGACCGATTGCCAGAAGTATTTCCGCGATGCGGCCAGGCCTTTGGAATTCTGCCGCGACAGCTTCAAGTAGTCGTCTACCCAGCCGATAGCGCCAAACGCCATCGTGACCGACAGCACGATCCAAACGTAGCGATTGCTCAGATCGCCCCACATCAACGTGGTGAAGAGTATGACGATCAATATCAGAGCGCCGCCCATCGTCGGCGTGCCGGCCTTGCTCAAATGGCTTGCCGGACCGTCTTCGCGAA
>CBDTZM010000372.1:0-3190 GCA_965364915.1 uncultured Pseudomonadales bacterium
CGAGCGATCGTGCGCGTTCAAGCGGCGTGGTCGAGAATATCATCGGCTCCTCCCTTGCGGCCATCATAAGCGAAGCCTGTGATCCAGGTCACACTTTGGTGATCCACAAGTCTCCCTGTTACAACCCGAGTACGTACCCCGACACTCCAGCCCCTACACTGGCTAACCAGTCTAGGACGCCGGTGGGCACTGCGTTGCGCGGATTTACGACCATAGAAATCTTGCTCGCACTCGCGATCATGGTCATCGCGAGCGCGATCGCCGTGCCGTACTACGACGTCTTCTAATGCGTAAGTCTCGACGTCAAGTCAAAAGCCGAATTCTAACGACACTGGCCCTGTCGACGCTGGTGCCGATGATCGTGTTCGGGTTCATCGTTCATAGGGCTACGGTCAACAGTACCCTGGAGCTTGCCGACGCGCGCCTTCGCGACGACAGCAAGACCTACTCGTTGACGCTCCTGGAGAGACTGCAAACCGTCGCCGGTCTCGATGCACGGCACCCGCAACTCACCGACCGGCCGGATCTAACCCTGAACCACCAAGTAGGGGTGATTGTCGTTGGCGACAACAAAGTCATCCCTGTCGATGACTGGTTGTGGGACCTCGATGACACCACCGCCTACCGCTGCGTGATCATCGACGGCGTCCCTTATCGATGCGGAGGCACCGCCATCGAGGATGCACAAGTCCTCACACACGATTGGGAATTATTCCTAGAAGGCAGCTTTACGCCCACGTTCGGCCTCGCTGTGCGGACCATGACGTCGAAAGCACAGGTACTGCAATCGCTTTCCCTGATCATACAGCTCTATCCGGTTTTTGCCCTGCTGATCAGCCTGACGGTGGGCGGCGTCGCCTATCGATTTCTCGACAAGCGTTTCGCACCTCTCTCGCAGCTGGAGAAAGCTACCGCCGCGATCGCCAAAGGTAGCTACGGTACAGAGGTCGAGATCACCAGCGGCGATGAGTTCGAATCGTTGGGCGCCGCTTTCAACGAGATGTCACGTACGCTCGATACCTCATTTCAACGCTTGAACCGACTGGCTGACATCGACCGCATGATTCTGGCCTCTACCGATCTCGACGAAATCATAACGCGCGCATTGGAAGTCGCACGGGCCGAGGGATATCGTGGCATCGAACTCATACTTTGGCGGCGACGGCCCTCACCGGTCGCGTTCGTTTACCGCTACGAAGGCGATGTGGTTCAGAAGGTTCGGCTGAAGATCGCTAACTTTGCCCCGGTGAACGCCTGGCACGACATCGAGGATATGGAGGCGACTTGCGTCAAAGTGTCACGTCTCGCAAAACCGGAACGCTTTCCACTGTTCATCGATGACCACACCTGCGGATTTCTGTTGGTCACCGGCCAGTCGCCCATGCAATCGTCTACCTACGCAACCGCAGATCTCGTCGATAAGATGGCCGTCGCGGTGACCAACGGCTGGCGTAGCGAAGATCTGTTTCGCCAAGCGCACTTCGACCGACTCACCGGGCTGATTAACCGACCGGCGTTCGAAGACCGGCTGAGTTTCGCGTTGGCACAAGCCAAACGCCGCGAGACACCCGGAGCTCTATTGTTCATGGATCTCGATCGTTTCAAGCAGGTCAACGACACTGAAGGTCACAAAGCCGGCGATCGCCTTCTGGTGATGGTGGCACACCGCCTGCGCTCATGCTTGCGCGACGAAGACACCGTCGCGCGTTTCGGTGGAGACGAATTCGGCGTGCTGGTTTCTCAGTACACGGATCAGGCCGAGTTGGTCACGATCTGCGACCGGATCATCCAAGCCATCCGCAAACCTATCGTCGTCGACCGCATCGAGCACGTCGTCAACGTCTCGATCGGCGCCGCGGTATTTCCTACCGATGCCGAGACAGCGGACGAATTGCTCATGCTGGCGGACGCGGCCATGTACCGTGCCAAAGAAGATCCTGGCGGCAACGCATCCTTCTTCGACAAGACGCTCAACGAAGCGGCCCACGCCCGAGTCGTGGTCGAAAGCCGTCTACGCAACGCGGTAAGGGACCAGATTCTCGAGCTGCATTTTCAACCGAAGATGGACCTCACCACAGGCCGCATACCCGGCGCGGAAGGTTTGCTGCGTTGGGAGGATGCAGAGCTCGGGTCCGTGCCGCCGGCCCACTTCGTGTTCGTTGCAGAGGACACCGGTATCATTCACGAGTTTCTCGATATCTGCATGGGGGAAGTCAGCAAGACTCTACGACGCGTCATCGCCCGCGGCATGCCCAACTACAAGATCGCGATCAACGCGTCTCCCAAACAACTCACCACGGGCGACTTCAGCAAGCGGTTCTTGGAAACGTGCGCCCGCCACGACGTGAACCCCAAGAATCTGGAACTGGAGTTCACCGAATCGGTATTCGTCCGCGACCCAATGTCCGTCACACGGGAACTCTCGCTCATCCGTGCAGAAGGCGTGGCGATAGCGCTCGACGATTTCGGCACCGGTTACTCGTCGCTGAACATGTTGCGCCAGTTGCCGATCGACGTGCTCAAGATCGACCGCTCCTTCATCAAGGACGTCGGGAGCTCTCGGGAAGCGCTCAACCTCGTTCATCACGTCATCGACATCGCGCGGGTGCTCAAAAAAGAGGTCGTTGCCGAAGGCGTGGAGACTGGCGAACAATTCGCGCTGCTGAAGAAAGTCGGCTGCCAGTTCATCCAGGGGTTCTTCGTCTCACGCCCGCTGCGAAGCGCCGAGTTTTTGAGTTTCGTTGCCGAGCACGAGATGCTTCGCTCTCAGGGTTACCAAGAACAGCAACGGTCGAAAGCCTGACCGTCAACTGGTTGTTCGCCGCGCTTCCATCATCTGCGGGACGACGTGATCCAAGTCACAATCTGATGATCCCCGCGTCACATTTGACAACTAGAGCGCCTGCACCGGTTCGTCAGCCTCTACACTAGCAAATCTCTCTACAACGCCACTAGGTGTGACTTTGTCCGGATTCGCAACAGTAGAACACGCGATCATTTTGGCGCAAGGATGCTAATGGCGAAATCTCGACACCAGGTCAAGAGCCGCATTCTAACGACACTCGCCCTATCGACGCTGGTGCCAATGCTGGTGTTCGGGCACATCGTACAGGCGTTGCAATCACTTTCCTTGGGGGTACAGCTTTATCCCGTATTTGCCGTGCTCATCAGCCTGACCGTGTGCGGCATC
>CBDTZM010000373.1:0-3188 GCA_965364915.1 uncultured Pseudomonadales bacterium
ATCACCCTCTACATGCTCTCGAACCAATTGCCGTTGTTGGAGGCCGGCCAGTCGGACCAGGCGGTAAGGGGCGCCCGCAAGGAGTATTGCGGGGCGGAAGCGCCGCGTGCGGAGGGTCGATTTCTCAAGGAGCTGAACATGGTGGCGTTCACTGATCCCAACGACCTCATGAGCTATCCGGTTCCGCAATCCTGGGTGGATGAGTATCTGGATTCCAGGCTGTGCACGAACGTGCGTAACGTCACCATCAACATCGCTCACGTGCGCCACCTACCGGTGATTGGCGAATATGCTGACCCATCGATTGCGCATTCGGGTTACGACACGGACCAGCGCGTGATCGAACTGATGGCCCTTGGCATCGGCAATAACGCGGTCGGCGAGTTGGTACGCGAGCGCTGCAGTTGGGTCGAGGTCGACCCGACGTTGAACTGACCTCCCGAGGGCCCTGATTGCCGGTGAGAGGATTTCCCCATGTCCGACGACAACGCTAGCAACGACATCGTGCGTTTGCTCCTCCGACACGTTGCACGGTTGGTCGTCTATGGTGCGCCCGCCGTGCTCCTAACCGCGATCGTCGTCTATATATTCGTACAGCAACAACGTCCCAGTCTCGAGCTCTGGCACTTGGCGGGTCTCGAGGCGGAGTTCACTGTGTCACAAGCGGCGGAGATCACCACGCTCGAGAACTACGTCGCGATGGAAGCGTCGCTGTTTCGACAGTTGAACGAGCGCGTGTATGACGTCGTCCCAGCGGAGAAGCAACGGCGGTTTCTGCGTTTCTCGCCCGGCAGTCGCGCTGATCCCCGCCAACTTTTCCCAGATTGGAATCGAACCGTCGAACGCACCCACCCCCAGCCTCGAGGCGCCGCGTTGTTGTTGCACGGGCTGAGCGACTCACCCTATTCTCTGCGGTCGATGGCGGCGCTGCTCTACGAGCAGGAAATGACGGTGCTGACGATACGCTTGCCCGGTCACGGAACGGCACCGTCGGGACTGCTTCGATCGAATCATCGGGACTGGATGGCCGTGGTGCGCCTTGGCATGCGCCATCTGGCAGGCGAGCTCGAGGCGGGTCAACCGCTATTCATTGTCGGTTACTCCACCGGTGCCGCGCTGGCGGTGGAGTACGCTGCCGCTCGCTTGCTCGGTGAAGATCTGCCGCCCGCACGCGGGTTGATATTGCTATCGCCCGCCATCGGCGTCTCACCGTTGGCGGCATTGGCGGTGTGGCAGTCTCGGCTGGCAGCGCTACCGGGATTGCATACGCTGGCATGGACCGAAATTCTGCCGGAGTACGACCCATACAAATACAACTCGTTCACCGTCAACGCCGGCGACCAGGTCTATCGCCTGACGCGACTCGTTGCCTCGCAACTGGATGCGTTGGGATCTCCGGGAGGAGCATCCGGCATGCCGCCGATTCTGGCGTTTCATTCCGTGGCCGACGCGACGGTTTCCGCCCCTGCCGTGTTGAACGATCTGTTTCTGCGACTCGCACCCGAGGGTCACGAGCTGGTCGCCTTCGACATCAACCGTCATGCCGACATCGAACCGTTCCTGAACGACGCCGCGCTGGCAGCGCGCTCTCGCCTTTTCGAAGCGCCGCCCCTGCCGGTCGACTTCACGCTGGTGGCCAACGCCAACACGGAAACCGATCGAGTCGTTTCGTTGCGCCGTGCTGCTGGATCAACGGCGACGGTGGAAACCGCGCTGGATCTAGCGTGGCCGCCCGAAGTGTATTCGTTGAGCCATGTCGCGCTGCCGATTGCCCCCGACGATCCCGTTTACGGCGCGGTGCCGCCGGAAGACGGTAGTATCTATCTCGGTCGCATGGATGCGCGCGGTGAGCGGGGCCTGCTGGTTATGTCCGCCGCCAACCTACTGCGATTGCGCTACAACCCGTTCTACGCCTACGTGAAGTCCAGGGTCGTGGCATTTCTAGAAACGAAGGGTCCGCTTTAGGAACCTAATAGATGACTACCAACACAATTGTGCGAGTACGACGTTACCTGGTTAGAGCGTTCACGCTTTTTGGCATGTCGAGCATGGTGTTTGCCACCGACCTGGAAGTGGAGGAAGCACTGGGCGAGATCGACAAGAACCGGGTGATGGTGCCGTATGCCTTTTACAACAAAAGCACCGATGCGGCCATCGGCCTAGCGTGGGCGGCGACCGGATACGTGCAGCCGCAGATGTCGTTCGTCGTCAACGGTTTCTATGGAGCCAACGGATCGAGCAATCTCTTCATGCAAGCGGCCAACGCCCAGACGCCGTTTCTGCCGCGGCTTTTCACGAATGCGTGGATGTTCGCCGCGAATTGGGGAGAGGTCGATAGCTACCAACCCGGTAACCCCAACTTCCCTAGTGAGATTGCCGGCAGCAACGACTCGGACGAAGATAATTTCATCCAAGCAGAGGGCAAGGACAACTACTATCGCATCGAATTCGAGTACCTGTTACCAATCGGTGACGGACGCGGCGACCCTATCCATACGTTTAGAACGCGCAACGGAATCCTCGTCGATGGTTATGAGGCGGGCGGGCGAGAATGGAATCCACTCACCAGTGGTCGTACCAAGATCGAATTGCACCCGTTCTACCGTCAACAGGAACTCGAGGACGAGTTCGACAATGAGTTTGACCTGGAAACGCTGGGTCTGACCCTCGGCGTGGTGTACGACAACACCGACTGGTCGCGCAATCCTAGCCGAGGCAGCCGCATGCGATTTGCGGTATCGCGAGACTGGGGCACGCTGGACGACGATGCCCCGGAGTGGACCTCCCTCGAATTCGAATACAGCAAGTATTTGAATCTCGGCCCGTCGAAACGCAGCCGCCAAAGGGTGTTGGCGGCCAATGTTTGGACTTCTCACGTGCCGACCTGGAACGATTCGCACTTCGACGACCAGGGTAGCGAAGTGTTTCACCGCCCACCGTTGTTTGCAGGTTCCACTCTGGGCGGCCTAGACCGCCAGCGAGGCTTCGCGAGCGACCGTTTTCACGACCGTTCGGCGCTCAACTACGCGCTCGAGTACCGGGTGATGCCCCACTCGAATCCTTTTACCAAAATTCCGCTCATCAACAAGCTGAACATTCCCTGGTGGCAGTGGGTCGCCTTCATGGAAGCGGGTCGCGTGGCCGACGAATGGGATATCGGAGAATTTCACAAGGACATGAAATTCAGC
>CBDTZM010000374.1:0-3182 GCA_965364915.1 uncultured Pseudomonadales bacterium
CCGAGGAATAGTCCGCCAAGCGGTATCAGGCTGAAACCGATCGTGTGGATACCCATCACGCGTCCGCGCATACGGTCCGGCACGGATAGCTGCATGATCGTCATCGAGGTGACCATGTACACGGACCCGAACAAAGCGGTCAGGAAGGCCAATGCCAAGGTCGGCAGGTACCAACCGACATGCGCCGTCCATGCAAACAGCACCATGGCCACAATCGCCATGGCCGCGCCGCCGAGCATGACAGCGCCCAGTTTCTCCATCTTTTCCATACCGCCGACGAGCAACGTGCCGAGGACGGAGCCGACGCCACCGGCAGAAAGCAGGTACCCGAATCCGGTTTCGCCGGCACCGAGCATGTCGGCGAATACCGGCATGATCTGAGAGACCGAAGTCGAAAAGAACATCCCGACGAAGGTCAACGCCATCAGCCAACGGAACAAGAACGTCGACCAGATGAAACTCAACCCCTCATGTATTTGCTGCAGGGGTGAGTTGTGGGTGGTCTCGACGACTTTCACGTGGATGCCGGACATGACCAAAAACATCACGAAAAATCCGCATGCGCCAAGTGCGAAGAGTGTCCAGGTGTCCCAGTAGAGGATGATCACCCCGCCCAGTGCCGGCATGGCCATGCGGGTGGATTGCCAAATGAACGAATTCAATGCGACCGCGCTCATGAAGGCGCTGCGATCGATCAGGTGGGTATAGATCGACACCCGTGTCGGCCAATCGAGGCCGCTCACGAGGGACACCAGTGCGGCGACCGTGAGCACGTGCCAGACCTGGACAGTGCCTGAAAAGTCGAGCCAGGCGAGCGCCGCGAGTAGGAGCGTGATGGTCAGCGAGGTACCCATCAAGATGATGCGTTTGTCGAAGCGATCGGCAATCACGCCGCCGATGAGCGTCATCAAGATGTTGGGGACTGCGGCTGCAGCTCCTAGGACGCCGAGTTGCAGGGCCGAGCCCGACAGTTCGAAGATCAGCCAGCCTTGCCCGAGCATGATGATCTGGGTCGCGCCCACCGAGGCGAACGAGGCGAACCAGTAGCGCCGGTACAACGTAAAGCCGAGTGCCGGATAACGTTCGAGAATCGGATTGGACATCCTTGGTAGTATGCATGGTTCTCACGCACTGTCGTCGACGGGGGAACGATGGCTCCGAACTTCGCCAAATTGCCGCGTTGCCGGCACGTGTGGCTCTTGGCTTGGCTTTTCTTCGGCGCGCAAGTCATCGGTGGCGAGCGCGGAGGTGGCGAGCGCGGAGGTGGCGAGCGCGGCCGCGCCGAGTCGGCGGCAGCCGAGCCCATCGTCATCGTGTTGTCATGGGACGGGCTTCGACACGACTATCCAGATCGAGGCGTGTTTCCGGGGCTTGACCGACTACAGGCAGAAGGCGTGAGAGCCAGTCGCATCACGCCCGTGTATCCGTCATCGACATTCCCAGGACACGTGTCCATGGCTACGGGCACCTATCCGGACAAACACGGCATCGTCGATAACCATTTTGTCGATCGGGAGCGTGGCGTGTACCGTTACGCAGCGGATGCCAATTGGATCGAAGCCGAACCGATCTGGATTGCGGCGGAGCGCCAGGGGGTGCCGACCGCGACGTATTTCTGGGTGGGCTCGGAGTCTGATTGGCACGGACAAGGTACCCGCTACCGCATGGCGCCGTTTGACGGGGAACGTCCGGAAGCGCTCAAGGTCGACCAGATACTGTCGTGGCTCTTGATGACCGAGGCAGAGCGCCCAAGACTGATCATGAGCTATTGGGCAGGCGCCGATACGGTCGCGCATCGCTACGGTCCCGACGACGACCGTGTTGCTCGCCAGATCGCGCAACAGGATCGAGAATTGCAACGGCTGTTGGGTGGCGTGGACAAGCTCAAGCTCTGGGATCGCACCACGTTGTTGCTCGTCAGTGATCACGGCATGACCACGGCCGGCGGCCACCTCGATGTACGCGGTGCGCTCGAAGGCGCCGGTATAGACGCACAGGTTATCGGGAGCAGTGTTGCCCATGTGTTCTTAGACGATATTGCGCAACTCGCGTTGGCCCGCGAGGTGCTCGGCAAGATGCAACCGTTGTCGATTTACACGCCGGACGAAATCCCGTCGAGTTGGCGGCTGCGCCATCCCACCCGCACCGGCGATCTGCTGTTGACGACGATACCCCCATACAGCCTGACCCGCGCGGCAGGGGCTGAAGGATTGATGGTCACTGCCTTGTCGATGGCGGGGTGGGCGTTTGGCAGTCACGGCTACGACCCGGCGTTGCCGGACATGGGTGGTGTGTTCTATGCGATGGGTCGCGGCGTGTCGCCTAGTCTAAAACTTGGTGACGTGCACCAGACGGATGTGGCTGCGACAGTGGCGCGGTTATTGGGCATTGCACCGCCGTTGCAGTCCGAAGGACGACCCGTGCCGGGTATCGGCGAATAACCGGCGCGGGAGCAATCGATTGAGCCGACCTAACATCGTTCTCACGCTGACCTTCGGGTTGTGGCTAAGTTGTGTTGGAGATTCTGTTATGGCCGATGACTTATTCGAAGCCTCGATCGACGAGCTGCAAACTCAGATGTCGACCAGTGCGCTCAGCGCCGAGGATCTCGTTCGCTACTATCTGAGCCGGATCGAGGCATACGATGAACAACTCAACGCGGTCATGGTGGTCAACCCGAACGCCGTAGAAGCAGCTCAGGCGCTTGACGTCGAGCGACGCGAGAACGGTGTTCGGGGACCGTTGCACGGCATTCCGGTCATCGTCAAAGACAACTATGAGACCGTGGGTATGGCCACCACCGCCGGATCGGCAAGTCTCAAAGACTTCGCGCCCGATCGTGATGCTTTTCTCGTCGCCAGACTGAAGTCGGCAGGTGCCATCATTCTCGGCAAGGCCACCATGCACGAATTCGCTTATGGCATCACGACCGTGGGTTCCGGCTTCGGCGAAACCAAGAACCCCTATGACTTGACGCGCACGCCTGGAGGCTCGAGCGGGGGGACGGGTGCGGCGGTGGCAGCGAACTTCGCGGCGTTCGGCATGGGCAGCGATACGTGCGGGTCCATACGCATACCTGCGGCCAACAACAACCTCGTCGGGTTACGCGGTACCCAAGGATTGTCGAGCCGCACCGGCATCATCCCTTTGTCGCATACCCAAGACATCGGTGGACCGCTGGC
>CBDTZM010000375.1:0-3163 GCA_965364915.1 uncultured Pseudomonadales bacterium
GGCGATTATAGCGAGCTATATGCGGCTTAACTACCCGATTTTCAAGGGATCTGTCCACTTTTCGAACAACGGCAATCGCGGCTAAGGGCAGTTCGCTCGCCGGTGGAGCCCCGTTGCAGCGCGCCTGGGGAATCAATCGCCTTTAGATCCCCGTTTCAGCGTCCAAAACTCGACCAGTTTGTCCGCCGATGGATTTTCGCGCATCTCGTTCAGCAAGCGCCGGCGATCGAGCTGATCCTGGGAGGCGATCAAGCGGGCCGCCCCATCCGTAAACTCGGCCCTGATCGCGTCTTCGTCTAATACAGATTGTCGCTCGAAGAGTCGGATTAGTTCGTCGTGCTGCTCATCCCCCGACCAGCGACCCAATACTTGGGCAGGCTCCGCATCGGGGTTTTTAGCAATGTACCTCACAACTTCCGACAGCAGCACGCACTCTGGCAGGTTAGCGAGCGCTTGCACCTCAGCCTCGCTCAAGATCTGTAAGAGCGTCGGACGTTTCAACAACAAGGCCAATACGTGTTCCGGCAATCCGTCTACGCGGCGGCGTTGCCTAGTGTCCCGCCGTCGCACTTGGGAACGCGCCGCTGGGCGTGTCGCAAGGCCGGTGAGTTCTTGCACACGGGCCAGCATCAGTTGCTTCAACGTGCCGTCCGGCACCTGCTCGATCATCGGCATGGTTAGGCTCGCAAGCTTGGCGCGGGCATCGATGGTTTTGAGATCCAGACCGCTGGAAAGTTCCGCAAACAGATACTCGATCGCCGGGGTGGCGTTGCCCAAGCGCTCGAGAAAATCCTTGGAACCCTTGGCGCGCACCAGTGAGTCCGGGTCTTCGCCGTCCGGCAAGAACATGAATTTCAACTGGCGGCCTTCCGTCAAGGTGGCCAGCGCGTTTTCGAGCGCTCGCCAAGCCGCGCGGCGACCCGCTTGGTCGCCGTCGAAACAGCAGACCACCTCATCGGTGTAGCGGAACAGTTTCTGATAGTGAGATTCACCGGACGCGGTACCGAGGGTCGCAACCACGTTGGGCACGCCGGCTTGCGCGAGGGCGACGACGTCCATGTAGCCTTCCACCACGATGATCGAGGTCAAGCGGCGCACCGCCTTGCGCGCTTCATACAATCCGTAAAGCTCATAGCTCTTGTGGAAGATGGGCGTTTCCGGCGAGTTGAGATACTTGGGCCCGTTGCCGTCGCCGAGCAGCCGCCCGCCGAAGGCGATCACCCGTCCACGGGTATCGCGAATGGGAAACATGATGCGGCCACGGAAGCGGTCGTAACTCCGACCCTTGTCGTTCTTGGTGACCAGCCCGGCTTCCAGGAGCATGGCGGTCTGTGCCGGCGCCAGGGCTTTCTGCACGCCGTCCCAGCTTTCCGGCGCAAAACCGATGCCGAAATCACGCGCCGCAACGCCCGTCAGTCCACGAGACTTCAAATAGGCGATCGCTTCCGGTGAGCCTTTGAGCGATTGCTTGAAAAAACGCTCGGCCTTGACCATCAGACCGTAGAGATCGGTGTTGTCCCGTTGCGGCTTCGCCGATTCCTCGCGCGGCACTTCAACGCCGGCGATAGCGGCAAGCGCTTCGACCGCGGGTACGAAATCCAGATGGTCGTATTCCATCAAGAACGTGAGCGGCGTGCCGCTCGCGCCGCAGCCGAAGCAGTAGTAGAACTGCTTGTCCTGGCTAACGGTGAACGACGGGGTCTTTTCGTCGTGAAACGGGCAGACGGCTTGATAGTCCTTGCCCGCTTTCTTGAGCTTTACGCGGTCGTCGATCACGCCCACGATGTCGACGCGACCGAGCAGATCGTTGATGAAAGATTGAGGAATACGACCGGCCATAGGTCGAGCTAGTGTCCTGTCCGGTTAATTCGTTGCATTTCAGAGCTCACAGCGCGCGCCAGTACAAGGCGCGCTCCGCAGTTAATATCGGGCATATTGACAAGGGGCGCAACAAAGTAATGGGGCGCGCTGTGAGCTCCCGAAGGGCGCGTCCTGCAAGGCTCCTGGCCGCGTTGCGACTCTTGTCAATACACCGGGTATTACCTTCGAGCCGGCGCCTTGCCAGCAACCTTGCAGGACACGCTGAAATTGAACGAATTAAACGGACAGGACACTAGTTAGCACTTTTGTCTGAGGCGGGGTTGGCCTTCAGCCGTCTTCAGCGACCGTAAACGTCGTCCAGACGTACAATATCGTCCTCGCCCAGGTAGGCGCCGACCTGCACCTCGATGAGTTCCAGGACGAGCTTGCCGGGATTGCGCAAGCGGTGCTTTACGCCTAAGGGGATGTAGGTGCTTTCGTTCTCGCCGAGGGTAAATACGTCCTCGCCGCGAGTCACCTCGGCGGTACCGCGAACCACCACCCAGTGTTCTGCACGGTGATGGTGTTTTTGCAGCGACAGGCTGGCACCGGGGCTGACTTTGATGCGTTTGACCTGGTAGCGCTCGCCATGACCAACGCCTTCATAGCTGCCCCACGGGCGGAACACCTCGCGATGCGCTACGTATTCTTGGCGCTCGCCAGCCTTCAACTTTTGCACCAGGGCGCGAACGTCCTGCACGCGAGTTTTGTCGGCAACGAGCACGGCATCGGTGGTTTCGACAATGACGAGGTTTTCGACGCCGATGGTCGCCACCAGGCGATTCTGCGCGCGAACATAGCAATCGCGGGTGGCCATCGGCACCACATCGCCAATGAAGTGATTGCCATCGCCATCCTGCGCCGACGCCTCCCAGATGGCGGCCCAGGAACCGATGTCGCTCCAATCGAAGCTGACCGGCAGCACCTTGGCCTTGGCGGTCTTCTCCATGACCGCATAATCGATGGAGTCCGCCGGGCTCTCCAGGAACTCATCCCCCGGGCGAAAGAAATCCAGATCATTCGTGCCCGAATCGACCGCTGCCTTCACGGCGCTTGCCATCGCCGGGCAATGCTCGCCGAGTTCATCCAGATAGGTTTGGGCGTCCAGCATGAACATGCCGCTGTTCCAGAGGTGAGTGCCCGACGCAAGGTAGCCCTCTGCCGTTGGCAAATCCGGCTTCTCCACAAACGAACGCACGTCTTGCACGCGATCGCTCTCTTCAGAGAGTTCGATGTAGCCGTAGCCGGTTTCCGCGTGCGTCGGACGCACCCCAAACGTCACCATCGAGCCTGCACAGGCGGC
>CBDTZM010000376.1:0-3156 GCA_965364915.1 uncultured Pseudomonadales bacterium
CGCGCGCGCGCGGCCCCGGAATTCTGACGATACCGATACCGCCTTGGCCGGGCGGCGTCGCCACCGCCGCGATCGTGTCGGTGTCTACGGTAGTCACGAGCGATCAGGCCGCCAAGCGGCGGCACCTACCCCTTGGCCGGCACGGCCGCTTCGGCGCGTTTAATGACGTACCACTGCTGTGCAATGGAAAGGACACTGTTGACCAACCAGTAGAGCACCAGCCCCGCGGGGAAAAACAAGAACAGCACCGTGAACATGATGGGCATCATCTTCATCATGCGAACCTGCATGGGATCGCCCGCCATGGGGCTGATCATCTGCTGTAGAAACATGCTGCCGCCCATCAACAACGGCAAGACGAAGAAGGGATCCATTGCGGCAAGATCATCGATCCACAACATGAACGGAGCCTGCCGAAGCTCGACACTCTCGAAGAGTACCCAATACAAAGCGATGAAGATCGGCATCGGCAACAACATCGGTAGACAGCCGCCGAGAGGATTGACCTTCTCCTTCTTGTACAAACCCATCATTTCTTGAGAAAGTTTTTGCTTGTCGTCGGCATGGCGCTCTTGGAGTCTTTTCATTTGCGGTTGGACGCGGCGCATGTTGGCCATCGATTTATAGCTCGCCTGGGACAGCGGGTAGAGCACGAGCTTGACCATCAGGGTCAAAAGGATGATGGCGGTCCCCCAGTTGCCGACGAGCGCATGCAGCCAGTCGAGCAACCCAAACAACGGTACGGCCAACCACCATAGAAATCCGTAGTCCACCGTAAGGTTGAGGTTTTCGGCTATCTCTTCCAAACGTTTCTGGTCTTTGGGGCCAGCGTAAAAACGCGTCTGCCATTCCCCGCTGCTACCTGCGGAAACCGTCTGCAACGGCGTGGTGTAACCGACGATGTAAGTACCGTCGCTGCGCTTACGTCCGTAGTAGGTATTGGCGTCGTCTTCGTTGGCGATCCATGCGCTCAAAAAGTAATGCTGCAAGAACGCAACCCAACCACCCGTAACGCTGGCTCGAAAGTCCTCTTCATCCAGGTCTTCGAACTCGATCTTCTGATAGCGCGATTCCGACGTGGTCAACGCCCCGCCCACATACGGTCTGGGTCCGAAGCCGGAACTCTCGTCGCCTTCCGGATCTTCGCCGTCGCGTTTTATCTGTGCAAACAGGCTTGCCTCGAACGGCCGATTCAAGCGATTTTCAATCCGGTAGCTCACGTCGACCAAGTACTCGTTCGCCGTGAATACGAATTTTTTTTGCACATCGACGTCGTTGTGCACGGCCTCGAACAAAACTTCGAGCGTCCCCTCTCCGGTAAGTTCGTAGTTGGGCTGCGAGGTCACGAACAATGGTCGATCGCTACCCGAGTCCAGCCCATCTGGTCCGATCAAGCCGCTTTGCGCTATGTACGTGCGTCCGCTTCCAACGTTGAGCAGTTCGTAGGGGATGTCGGGACTACTCAATTCCACCGGGAACTTCGGTAGATGGACTCGTCGAACGTCACCCCCCAGACGATCGATCCATACGTCGAGGACAGGCGTCGTTACGCGCACCAACCGGTTCGTTGCAGAGGCTTGCACGTTTTCGGAAATGGCCGGTTCACGCTCTGTGCCAATGAGCGAAACGCCGGGAATGTCGGAACTGCTTGCCACCGCCGGGATGCTCGCTTCCGGGAAATCGGTGGTGGGAGCATCGTCGATGTCCGGTGCGGCGCTGTGCTCCACCGCCGCACTTGGCTGCATGACGTCTTCGTTCCACGCCAAGATCAACAGGTAACCGGTGACGGCTAGACCGATCAACAGAACGATGCGTTGTACTTCTGGTGGGAACATGCGGATTTCCTGCTAGGGCTTGGCGGGCGGTTCGTCCATGCCACCCGGGTGCCAGGGATGGCAACGCAACAGTCGACGTAACGCCATCCAAGACCCTGTCACAGGACCGTGGGTCTCGAGCACTTCGAGAGCGTAGTGAGAGCAGGTCGGATGAAACCGGCACTGGCGTCCGATGATGGGACTCAGCGTCAGTTGGTAACACCGCACCAGCAGCATCAATGAACGTGCCACGAACGATCGTGACGCGGTATACCACGCAGCGGCAGGTCGCAATGCTACCGTCACACCAGTTTCTCTTCGATTAGGTTGAGCATATCCTCGAGTTTCGAGCGCAAAGTGCGCGAATCAATCGGCCCCCGCACTTGTAAAACAATATCCAACGCAGGCAATTCAGACCGTTTGAGCCTGAATGCCTCGCGCGCTACTCGTTTCAAACGGTTGCGCTCATGCGCCTTCGCGACCGCTCGTTTGCCGACAATCAGCCCTAGTCGAGCGCTGGGCATTGTATTCGGATTGGCTAGGATTCGTAATGGTCCCGATTGATCGCGATAAGCTGCGCGACCCAATACGTTCCGGTACTGGCGAGGATGTGTCAGACGATACCGTGTGGGAAAGCCGAACGTGGGGGTGCGCAACTAGACCGACAGCCGCTTGCGCCCTTTCGAACGGCGCGCGTTCAGAACCTTACGTCCTCCACGAGTAGCCATGCGTGCACGGAAACCGTGGGTGCGTTTGCGCTTGATATTGCTGGGTTGAAACGTTCTTTTCACTTACATCTTGTCTGCAGTGAACAAAGGGAGCGCGATTCTAAGGAGCGCCCTTGAGGGTGTCAACGTCAGCATCGACCCTGCCCCCTTGATCGATTGGGCTTATCCCCCGGAAAACGGCACTCCAAATAATAGTAATTAGTACTAAATCTTGTTGTTGTTGTTTGTTGGTGGGCCGAGTTTCTGTGGGTAATGCGATAACTTCGTTAGCTATCCAATGGTTACGTACGAGTAAAAGGTGGTGACAACCAGCACAGAAGGGGTGTACTCACGGGGACTCTCTGTGGGAAAAAAAACTATCCACAGGTTGCTCAACGAATTGCTCACACAAACAACTCGGGCTTCACATCCAAATCTTCGTTGGATTGTGCCGTTAAGTTTTTGAATTTCCTATCGAACTAAAATTTATCGAAATTTTCCATCGACGTCTGTGGCCAATGCCAATCCTTAGTCAGTAGAATGCTGGAAAAACCCAGCACAAAAACAACATTCTTTTGGGGGCCACTGGTGGAACGTTCCGTTTGGCAGAAATGCCTAGATCGGTTGCAGGACGA
>CBDTZM010000377.1:0-3147 GCA_965364915.1 uncultured Pseudomonadales bacterium
GTATGAGGTCGGCGCAGCGCTTCGCTGCCTGGATGCCGGCGATGCGGGCCACCGCCAGCACGTCGCCTTTCGGGTTGCCGCCTTCGAAGATCTCCTCGAGGGTGCTGGGGTTCATGCAAACCTCGGCCTCGGCGACCGCAATGCGCTGGCTAGACGCCTTGCCGGAAACGTCCACCATGTTCGCCTCGCCACCGGCGTTTAGATGCGTGAGCTTGGTCATGCACCAATTATACAGTTCCAAACTGATAGAATACGCGCCCTCCTCGACCACGGCTTTCGGGCCCGCAGAATCAGGAGCTTCATGGCAACAAGCAAAGTCATCGTCGGCATGTCCGGCGGCGTCGATTCGTCGGTCGCCGCACTACTGCTCACACAGCAGGGATTTGCCGTAGAGGGCCTGTTCATGAAAAATTGGGAAGAGGACGACGGCACCGAATACTGCACGGCAATCGAGGATCTTGCCGACGCCGCCAGGGTGTGTGAGACGCTGGGCATTCCGCTGCACACGGCGAATTTTGCCGCCGAGTACTGGAACAACGTATTCGAAGCGTTCTTGCGCGAGTACGCCATCGGCCGTACGCCTAACCCGGACGTGCTGTGCAACCGCGAAATCAAGTTCAAACAGTTTGCCGACTACGCCAATACCTTGGGGGCGAACTTCATCGCAACCGGTCACTACGCGCGCACGCAACGCCAGGGCGGGCGGTTAGGGTTACTCAAAGGGCTGGATGACAACAAAGACCAAAGCTACTTTCTGCAGGCGGTGCCGCTCGAACAACTCGACAATGTGCTGTTTCCGGTTGGCGATTTACAGAAATCACGCGTGCGTGAGATCGCCCGCGACCATGGTTTCGAGAACCACCGCAAAAAGGACTCGACCGGCATTTGTTTCATCGGCGAGCGTCGCTTTCGGGATTTTCTCGAGCGCTACATCAAGTCCGACCCAGGCCCAATCGTCGACAGCGAAGGCTTCCAGATCGGCGAGCATGCGGGGCTCAGCTACTACACACTCGGCCAGCGCCAGGGATTGGGCATCGGCGGGCTCAAGGGGCACGACGAGGCGCCGTGGTACGTGCTGGGAAAGCGCCAGGGTCTCAACCATCTGGTCGCCACCCAGCAACATGGGGATCTTGACAACAACTGGCTGGCAGCGGGTGAACTGAACTGGTTGGTCGACGAAGTTCGCTTGCCGCGCGCGGTCGCAGCCAAAATACGCTACCGGCAAGCGGATCAAGCCGCCACGATCGCCAAACGCGCGGATGGCCAGTACCTCGTGAGGTTCGATCGCGCACAACGGGCCATCACCCCCGGTCAGTACGTGTGCCTTTACGATGGCGAGCTGTGTCTGGGAGGCGGGGTTATCGAAAGTTACGGCTCGTGTGCCGCTTGAAGGAGACGCTCTATCAACCCCTCACGTTGGCGGCGACCGTGCAGGCGTTGTTGGAAGTCGACCGCGCGGCGCGGGGTGATGACCGGGGCGATATCGGATTTATCGTGGACAGCATCTTGACTCAAGACGCCGCGCACTTCACCGAGGTGTTTCCCGACCCGCGCCGCTATGCGCAAGGCGTCGACGTGGCGATGCAAGCGCTCGCCGGCCAGCGCAAGCAGATACAGATCATCAAGTATGCGGTCAGCGTGCTGGAGCTCGTGCGGTTGCTGAAATCCAACCGTGAAATCCTACAACGGCTCGGCAACATGCTCGCTCCGATGGCACACGGCGCGGTCGACCCCGAGCGGCTTTACCCAATCGGCGACGTGTATCAACAGACGATCAGTCAGCTCGGCAAGCGCATCCAAGTGGTCGGCAACCCGAACGTCTTGCAGCAGCCGGCGACCGCGGCGCGCATTCGCACGTTGCTGCTGGCGGCCGTGCGGTTCGCGTGGTTGTGGGATCAGCTCGGTGGACGTCGGTGGCACTTCGTTGTGCGCCGTCGGGGCATGCTGGTAGCCTTGCAGGATCTGAAAGAGCAGTTGTCATGAGTCGCGCAAAAAAAACGGCCGACCCGGTCGCTACCGCAACCGAATTGACGGCCATCAGCGCCGTAGACGGGCGCTATCGTCGGAAACTCGAGGCGTTAGCGCCAATCGTCAGCGAGTACGGGTTGATGCGCTATCGAGTGCGGGTCGAGTGCGCCTGGTTTGCAACCTTGGCGTCGTCCCCCGAGATCGGCGAGCTACCCGCACTGACGGCAACGCAAGCGGAAGCGCTCGCGGCGATCTCGGAAGCGTTTTCCCGTGGCGATGCCGAGCGCATCAAAGCCATCGAAGCGACGACCAACCACGACGTCAAGGCCGTCGAGTACTTTGTCAAGGAGCAGATCGGCAACATTGACGGTCTGGCACCACATATCGAGTTCGTCCACTTCGCGTGTACGTCGGAGGACATCAACAACCTCGCCTACGGTCTCATGTTGGCGGATAGCCGCGCGGTCTTGCTCACCGAGATGCAGGCACTGATCGACCAGATCGCATCGTTCGCCGCCGAATCCGACGACGTGGCGATGCTCGCTCGCACCCATGGCCAACCTGCATCGCCGACGACATTGGGCAAAGAGCTGCAAAACGTCTGCGCGCGGCTGGTCGCACAACGCACATCCGCTGCGTCGGTACGGCTGCTGGGTAAGTTCAACGGCGCCGTGGGCAACTACAACGCACACCATATCGCCTACCCCGAGGTCGATTGGCCGGATGTGACGGGTCGCTTCATCGATGGGTTGGGACTGGGCGTCAACCCGCTGACGACGCAGATCGAGCCGCACGACTACATGGCGGAGTTGTTTCACGCAATCCTTCGATTCAATCAAGTATTGCTCGACTTCGATCGTGACGTGTGGAGTTACATCGCGATCGACTACTTCGCACAGCGCAAAGTCGAAGGCGAGACCGGCTCTTCGACCATGCCGCACAAGGTCAACCCGATCGACTTCGAGAACTCCGAAGGCAACATCGGTATCGCCAACGCGCTGTTGGCGCACATGGCGGAAAAGTTGGTGGTATCGCGCTGGCAACGTGATCTTTCCGACTCGACGGTACTACGCAACATCGGGTCTGCCATCGGTCATTGCAGTATCGCCTATCAAGCGACCATGAAGGGTTTGTCGCGACTTTCCGTCAACCGGGCGCGCATCGAAAACGACCTGGCGG
>CBDTZM010000378.1:0-3146 GCA_965364915.1 uncultured Pseudomonadales bacterium
AATTTCGGCAGCCGGTTGGATGTCCATGACGCCACTCATGCGATCGCCGTAGCGCGCCGGGAAACCGCCGGTGTAAACATCGATGGATTTGATGAGGCTTGGATTCAATCCGGAGAATACGCTTTGGAAATCTTTGAGGTGAAAGGGTTCCAACAGCTCGACGTTGTTGAACACCACCAACATCTCGTCTTGCAACCCACCCCGAACGTAGGGTTTTGCTGACAAACCGATCGACGCCATACCAGGCAGGTGGTTGGCTGCCCGTAGCGCATCGTCTCCAAGCTCGGGCAGCGCGTTCAGCTCATCGGCATCCAGCGAGTGCTGGGATAAACGGTCCTTCTTGATTGCGTAGCGGCTCGATATGACCACTACCTCTTCGATTCGGGGCTCGGGGCTCAAGCCTATGTGCAGCTCATCGAGCAACGTTGAAGCGGCCGGTAAGGACCTGGCGACGTAGCCTTCGCGGGTGACCGATACGGTATCGACATCGGCCACCATGACGGTAAAGCGGCCATTTTGGTCGGTGAAGACGACCGCGCCCTCGATCTCCACTTTCACTCCGGCAAGGGGGTCACCGGAGTTGGTGTCGGTGATACGACCGCTCAAACTACGTTCCACAACTTGTTTGCGCACCACGCGCAACACATCGCCCTGACCGGCACTCAACGTCAGGCCGAATTCACGCAAAGCAGCGCTCAGTCGGGGTACCGGGAGGCCGGGCGGAGCATCGGCACTGAAGCGCATGTTGGAACGCACCAAATCACTCGAGTAGATGAACTGGTAGCCGGCTGCTTCGTACTCGGTGATGACCTCGACGACAGTGCGGCCTTGGAACTGCAACGAACCCACGTCACCCCACGCATGCAACGCGAAGAGCAATAGGACGGCACATGCCTTTTTTGTCATGGCCTAGTCCGGGCGAACTGGGGCAAAGCCAATGACGAGTTCGAATGGGTCGCCCTGAACCGCCCGGTAGTTGGTCGTCTCCAACACGAAGTCAACGTCGACCGGAGCCGCGGCGGCCATGCCATGCAGCGGCGAGCCGCGCGACTGTTGTTCTACCAACGGGGTATCGAAGCGCAAGGTGCGTCCCGATTCCCGGGCCGCCCAGCGCACGAATTCGAATACCGTATGGCCTTCGGGCGTGTATTGCGGGTGTGACAGGTGTATCCAATCCCACCGCAGATCGGTCGTCGCGACCTGTTCTCTCGAGATCTCTTTCAGTCCACGCATCGTCACTACCTCGCCCATTCCGTCGGAGGCGTGTGCCTGGGCAGAGTTTACATCGAACGCAATCTCGACCCTGCCTTCGCGTACCGCGACCACCAGCTCTTCGGCCAAGCGCACCTCGAACAGTGTACCGATATCGGTGATATCCACGTCGCCGGCTACGACCCGCATCTGTTGGTCGGCGCCATCGGCATCGATGTAGAGCCCGCCCTCGAACAGCCAGATCTCGGATTGCCCGTGAATCGTCGCACGTGTCTCGGTGTCGAACCGGACCGTCACGCCCGAGGCCATTTGCACGAACAAGCGCCCTTCGCCCGAGGTGCGGACCATGGAGCCGGCATCGATATACTTCGCGCCGGTGGCGCTACCGCGCACCGTATACGCGCCTGTCGTGTGGATGACTTCCGCGACGTGCGTGTTGCCGGGCGCGGTTAATTGCATGAAGGAAAAGTAGCCGACTAAGGCAGCCACAAGTGAGGCCGCGATGGCATAGCCCGCCCACGGGCGGCGTTCGGTGGGTGCGTGTTCCGGCAGGTCTTGCCACGTCTGCAAAACGTGCGCGTGCACCCGTTCGCGCAGCGCCGCGGGCGGTTCCGATCGCGGACCCACTAGCTCCAGCAACCTTCGAACGTCTTTGTCAGAGTTGTTGTCAGCTTCATTCATGTCTGTTTCCTGATGGGTCATCCCGACGCACCCAGTTCTTGTTTGACGTCGAGAAATCCTCGACGAAAGGCTTTGCGCGCTCTGGCAAGTAGAGACTGGGTAGCAATCACGCCGGTACCTAGCCGCCCCGCGATTTCCTCTACCGACAGCCCTTCCAAGTATTTCCATTCCAAGGCTTTACCGTAGCGGTCGGGCAGATGGTCGAGTGTGAGCTGCACGAGCTTTTCAATCGCTAGTTTGTTGACGAAATCATCGGCGGTGAGGACATCGAGGCTCTCGAGCGCTGCCCTGACCGCTGGATCGTCGTCGAGGCTTATCAGCGGTTCGGATTTTCTACCATGGCGCTGGTACCAGTTACTGATCTCGTTGCGGCATATCCGACAAAGCCAGGTGAATAACATGGCTTCGCCCCGATAGGAGTGGAGATTGCGCATTGCCTTGAAGAGCGTCTCTTGTACAACGTCTTCGCAAGCATCGGTGTCCGACATACGGGCAACGCAGAACCGGTACAGTCTCGAAAAGTAAGACTCAAAAAAAGCCTCGAACGCCTCCCGTTCCTTATTGAGGACGCGCTGCACCAGTTGCATGTCGTCACGGTTTTGCACGGTTTTTTGCTTACGGTTCACCGCGGTGTTAGACCGCACCATGAAGACGAATCAATCGCCTTCTCGATGATTTCAGTCTGCTCCTAAGCTACTGATATTTCATGTGAATTCTTGCGATTGGTTTGTATGCGCGCATCGGTCCGACTACGTGAAAGCAACCAAGACTTTCACCTAGCAACGACCAAGGAGTATTGGAATGACCAGTTTATCCCGCATTGGCCCCTGGGCCATGGCAATCCTGATGGTGATTGCCCAAGCCGTCTGGGCTGAAGAACATGACGAAGACGAAGACGAAGAAGAGTTTGAAGAAGCCTTTATCTTCTTCGAGCTCAACAACACCGATGGCGATCTCGGCATTCACGCCAAGATTGATGGCGACGCCTGGAAGAGCCTCGAAATCGAGGATCCGAACGAGCGTTCAATGTTGAAGATTCGCGTCAAAGGACGGTTACGCCGCCAAGGCTTGACCGAGATATTCATGGAGAGCGCAGAACCGACTTTCGATGAGCTCGCGCCGGAGGTATTTTTTGCGCGCTTCCCGGAAGGCACCTACGAGATCGAAGGACTCAGCCTCGAGGGTGAAGAGATCGAAAGCGAAACCGAGATCACGCATCTGCTTCCGGCCGCACCGGAACCGAGCGTGAACGG
>CBDTZM010000379.1:0-3137 GCA_965364915.1 uncultured Pseudomonadales bacterium
AGACGCGGATGCCCACGTCCAGGAGGCGATCTTCCGGGATCTCGTACTCGGCCTGGATGGCTTCCACCCTCTCGGCCGGATGGGCCACGCCGATGGCGACCAGCGAGTGCGCCCATAGACCTTCTCTGGGGGAGCGTTTGGCTTTTCGAGCACCCGTTCTGGATTCTCTTGCGTCGTCGGCCTTAGCCACGTCCACGTCCTTGTCGGTTTTGCGATATGTTAATTATCGCAACCCACGCTGGCTAGGCGATTCACCTACCAATCGTCTAATTTGTGGCCGACTCGGGGTTGGTAAGCGCTAACTGGCTCACAAAAATATCGACGAGGTGACGGAGCAGGCTGATGGCGAGTTCATCCTTGGTCTGAAACGGCAGGGCGAGCTCTCCCTGTGCCCAGATCAGCGTGGCCGAGTTGTAGTCGCTGTTGAAGCCGATATCCTGTTTCGAAACGTCGTTGACCACGATAGCGTCCAAGCCTTTGCGCAGCCGCTTGGTGCGTGCATGTTCAATGGGCCGCTCGGTTTCCGCAGCGAACCCGACGACGAGTGGCTTGTTCTCGAGTGCCGCCACCGAAGCGATAATGTCTGGGTTCTGGCGGAGTACCAGGCTCATCGTGTCCGATTTTGCCGTCTGCTTCTTGATCTTCTGGGGTGCCTGCTCGGTAGGACGATAGTCGGCAACCGCGGCCACGCCGATCACGATCTGCTGGTCTGCCACCTCGGCGTGTACCGCATCGAACATGGCTTGCGCACTCTGCACGGTGATCAAGCGCACGCCGCTTGGCGGCGCTAGGTGCGTTGGGCCGGAGACGAGCGTCACCTGTGCGCCGGCATTAACGGCCGCTTGGGCAATCGCATAGCCCTGCTTGCCGGAGCTGTGGTTGGATATGAAGCGCACCGGATCGATGGGTTCAACGGTCGGCCCGGCAGTGACCAACACTTTCACGCCCGCCAACACCGGTTGGATCAACCGCTGGCGAATCGATTCAACGATCGCGTAAGGCTCCACCATGCGGCCTGGACCGGTATCACCGCAGGCCTGATCGCCCTCGTCGGGGCCGATGATCGAGTACCCGTCGGCCGTTAGCTGCGCCAGGTTGCGTTGGGTCGGGGCGCTCGACCACATGGCTTGGTTCATCGCCGGTACGATCAACTTAGGCGCCTTGGTTGCGAGGCAAAGCGTTGCCAAGAGGTCCCCCGCCAAGCCTTGGGCCAACGCTGCCATGCTATGCGCCGTTGCGGGTGCGATGATCACCAACTCGGCCCAGCGCGCGAGTTCGATGTGGCCCATGGCAGCCTCGGCGTCGGCATCCCAGAGGTCGTCCCGTACGGGACGTCCGGACACCGCTTGCATGGTGGTAGACGTGACGAAGCGATGTGCGGCGGCGGTCATGACGACCTGCACGTTCGCTCCGCTATCGCGCAAGAGTCGCACAAGCATCGGAGCCTTGAAGGCTGCGATCCCACCTGTGATACCAAGCACAATGTTCTTGCCGGATAGCTCTGACATAGCGCAACGATGCGGCGCGCTGTGGCGCCAACCTCCAGTGAGGATTCGGCGGCATTTTAGCAGCATCTTTGCCCGCGTCGTAGAAACCCATGGGAGTATGGTGAAGGAGCGGTTCACAGATCTGAAAATCACCGATTGGGGCCCGCTGGAACGGCCTCGAGAGCGCTTGTTGGGCGGTGACGGTGAGCATTTGACTGAGGCGGAGCTGCTGGCAGTGCTGATCAGAACCGGCGGTAGGTCGGGGAACGCGATTGTGTTGGCCCGGCGCCTGCTGCAGCAATTCGGCTCGCTCAAGGCAGTGCTCGATGCGTCTCCCGCGGCGTTGCTGGCGAGCCCCGACCTCGGGCCCACCAAAGTTGCCTGTCTTAAAGCGGTGGTGCCAATCATGGCCAAATACGCTAGCGCGCGCTTGGCCGAGCGTCCGGTGTTCCATGGCTCGGGGGACGCGGAGCTGTTCGTGATGGCCGAGTATTCGGGACTCGAGCGCGAGGTCTTCGGGTGCCTGTTTCTGGATGCAAGGCATCGGCTTGTACGGTTCGAGAAGCTCTTTTTTGGCTCGGTCGACCGCGCCAACGTCTATCCGCGTGAAGTGATCAAGCAGGTTCTTGCCCACAATGCGGCCGCTGTCATTTTCGCGCATAACCACCCGTCCGGTGTCGCGGAACCGTCGGTGAGCGATATCGACCTCACCGGACGTTTGCAACGGCTCCTCGCCGAGCTCGATGTCAAAGTGCTTGACCATATAGTGGTTGGTTCCGAACGCACGGTGTCGATGGCTGAACGGGGTCTGTTGTAGCTAGTGCTCAGAGCACTAGGGCCTCTCAGCCTAGACGTAGGCCGACGGCTTTGGTATAAACGCGCCTCATTTTTTCGGGGCCTTCAAGATGTCTCAGGTATGCCAGGTCACAGGCAAGCGCCCGATGTCTGGAAACAACGTTAGCCACGCAAACAACCGGACGCGTCGCCGCTTTTCGCCCAATCTCCATTACCATCGTTTTTGGGTGCAGAGCGAAAACCGTTTTGTGCGGCTACGAGTCTCCGCGAAAGGCATGCGTGTCATCGACAAGAAGGGCATCGACCAAGTGCTCGCCGACATGCGCGCCCAAGGCCAGAAGATCTAAATGTTCCGGACAAGAACCAACTAAGCGAGGAAGGCACATGCGCGACAAGATTAAGCTCGTGTCCAGCGCCGGTACCGGCCACTACTACACGACCGACAAAAACAAACGCACGACGCCGGACAAGCTCGAGTTCAAAAAGTACGATCCCGTCATACGTAAGCACGTGCTCTACACGGAAGCCAAAATTAAGTAGCGTGCCTGCCACCTTGTTTGTCGGTGCCCGAACTCCCTGAAGTCGAAACCACTCGCCGCGGCCTCGAGCCGTGGGTTGAGGGCCAATGCCTCAGCGGTTGGAAAGTACGCAATCCGGCCCTGCGCTGGCCCGTGCAGATTCCGTCAGGGCTACGAGACGAACGCCTGACAACCTTGAGCCGGCGGGCCAAGTATTTGTTGTTCGAATTCCCCTCCGGCAGGCTTATCGTACATCTCGGCATGTCTGGAAGTTTGCGGCTGGTCGCGCCGGGCGAAGAGATCGCGTTTCAGCTTACGCACCTGGACACCGTCTCGT
>CBDTZM010000380.1:0-3136 GCA_965364915.1 uncultured Pseudomonadales bacterium
CCGCCGCCGCCCAGTAGCGACTCGTTGGCCGCGTTGACGATGGCATCGACCGGTTGTTCGGTGATGTCGCCAATCATGGGATTGATTAACGCCAATGCCATCGGTCCTCCGGGTGAATATCAGTGTGAATAATTGTGTGAGAAGCCGGACGCAAGTATTGTCGGCCAAGTCGATTCAGACAAGACGCTCATGGTCATGAATGCCGACCCCCAAGCCGCAATCGAGTTGCAAGAACGCTTGACCGACTGGCGCCCCAACGTCGTCGGCACGCTAATGTTCCTGATAGACGGCGATCGGGTCTTGCTAATTCGCAAGAAGCGCGGTCACGGTGCCGGCAAGATCAATGCGCCGGGCGGCAAGTTGCATGTTGGTGAGTCGCCTCTCGATTGCGCGGTGCGGGAAACCCGGGAAGAGGTCGGAATCACGGCATCCAATCCCGTGCAAGTCGCGAAACTCAAGTTTGTCGAGCGCGTCGATGAACAGTGGTTAGGCTACGTTTATGTCGCCACTGAATTCGAGGGTCAACCCATTGAGACCGACGAAGCGAACCCTTCGTGGTATGCGCTCGACGCGATTCCGTACGATGAGATGTGGGAGGACGACCGTCTGTGGTTGCCGGAGGTGTTGGCGGGTAACCGGGTCGAGGGGGAGTTTTTGTTCGAACGAGGCCGGCTGATTGCCCACCGGTTCACAACATCGTCACGGTAACCAACGCCACAGACAACATCGACGGTCCAAGCAGCACCGAATAGGCGAGCAACAGCAGCCAAAACTTGAAGCAGGTCGCCAGTCGCGATTGTTCGTAGTAGCGCCTTAGCGCCAAGAAGTAGTAAACGAAGTATCCGAAGAACAACCCGTTGCCGATGAGCGAGACCGCAGTCAGTTCGTCCTCCGGCTGTTCCGGCAGCAGAACCATAACCGTGAATACGATGAATGCGAACGTATGCAGATGTAATGCGAAAACCAGGTGCTCGACGTAGTAGCGGTGCTTGCGGATGTAGAAGAGTTTTAGCAGGAGCGCGTACGCCGGTAACAAGAAGAATAGCGCGACGGGCAAGTTGTCCATCAGCTCGTTCAGCGTGCGTTGTGGCGACGCCAGAGCATCGATGCCCGAATGAATCAGGATGGTATCCACGGCGCTCGGCACGTAGCCGTCCGCCTGGGCTTGCCTCATGTTGGCGGACCAATCTAGAACGATCGAGCGCGCGAGGCTGCCTTCATCGGCCAGAATTTTATCCACCTTGGCGCGTCGCTCCTCGTCCAGGTAGGTCTTCAACGCGTCGGCGTCGGTACTTTCCGCGGTTGTGGCGGTGGCGTGCTCATCTCGCAGATCTAGAGACAACTCGGAATCGATGTTGGTGCTCAAAGACAGGGCGAAAAAAAACAGGATGCTGGCAAATAGATAGAACCGTATGGGTGACACAAAACTGGCGCGGCGATTGGCGCTGAACTCCAACGAAAGTGCCCCCGGTTTGGTGAACAACAGCTGCAAGCTCTTGATGAGGCGCCCGTCTAGCTCGAAGGCTTCTTTCAAGAGTGCACTTAGCATTGGCGGTAGCGAGCGTCGATAGTCCCGGTCGTTCTGACCGCACGCCTGGCAGTAGCGCCCGTCTCGATGTTCGTAGCAGTTCGGGCATTCGATGATTTCCGCCATGTCTCGCGCCTTGGCTCAGATGAGCTTATCTTCGGCCATTGCACCGCTCTTGGGTATGGAGACGAACTCGAGATGGGAGCGGCCGGGTAACGTGGTTAAATGGCGTTGGATCAGAGTTGGGGGTGGCATGCGAATCGGTATCTCAGTTTGTTCGAGCTACGGTGTGGAACATCCGCGGCAGGGCGCGCGATACATGATAGAACGGGCCCGAGTCGCCAACGCTGCGGGGCTCGACTCGCTGTTTGTCGGTGACCATCACGTGACGCCGAGCCCCTACTATCAAAACACCGCAATACTCGCTCGCATGCTTGCCGAGTGGGGCGAGAAACCCGCGGGCGCCCTGTATTTGTTGCCGCTGTGGAACCCAGTGCTGTTGGCCGAGCAGATCGGCACGCTCGCCTCGATTATGTCCGGACGCTTCATCTTGCAATGTGCGCTGGGCGGCGATCGGCGGCAAAGCCGCGGTATGGGCGTGGACCCGTCGAAGCGTGTGGGCATGTTCGAGGAGAGCCTCGATATCATGCGCCGTCTATGGGCCGGCGAAGAGGTCACGCAGCAGGGCTACTGGCAAATCGACCACGCTCGAATCTCACCGCGTCCTAGCGAGCCCGTCGAGGTTTGGATAGGTTCCATGGCACCCGCAGCCATCAATCGTACCGCGCGCATGGCCGAAGGCTGGCTCGCATCGCCTGCGTTGACCGTCCCGCAAGCGCGAGACTCGCTCAATTTGTTCCGACAAAGTTGCGCCGAGCACGACCGGCAACCGACTGCCGTGGGCATCCGAAAGGACGTCTACGTTGGCCCTACCAACCAAGCGGCACAGAGCGCGGTCGCCCCGTACATCGAGAAGGGGTATCGGGGATTTTCAGAAGACGCCTTGATCGTGGGATCCGTCCAGAAAGTCATCGATGAACTAGCTGCCTATGGAGAGCTTGGCTACACCGACGTCATCGTACGCAACATTACCCAGAACCAGGCAGACGCCCTCGGCTGTATCGAGAGGCTGTCGGAGGTGTGCGAGGTATTGGCCAACGTTGGCGCTGACCTAGGTTGAACGACTCCGAATGGCTTGCTTGGGCGAAACGACTGCGCGCCATTGCGCAGACCGGGCGCGAGTACAGCCGCGACGGCTATGACCTCGAACGCTATGACGAGTTGCGAGACATCTCGGAGGCGATGCTCGCTCGGTTGATGGACGAGGAGCCTGGCAGGATCGCCGAGTTGTTCCTGCCGGAAAAGGGCTACCCTACCCCCAAAGTCGACCTCCGCGCCGGCGTGTTCGAAAGCGACCGGGTGTTGCTTGTTCGCGAAACCTCGGACGGGCGGTGGTCGCTGCCCGGCGGCTGGGCGGATGAGCACGACTCGCCGAAACAAGGTATTGAACGGGAGGTGTTGGAAGAATCCGGCTATGTCGTTGACGCGGTCAAGTTGGTCGCCATCAAAGATCGACACCTGCACCCGTACACGCCGCAACGGTTGGAG
>CBDTZM010000381.1:0-3128 GCA_965364915.1 uncultured Pseudomonadales bacterium
CAAGCCCCTGTATAGTTCTACGCTAACGCCCTGAAAATAAAGAATAACTTCAACATGCTTCGACAGCGAACGATTAAGAGCCCAGTGCACGCAATCGGTATTGGCGTGCATTCTGGCAAAAAAGTCCGCATGACCTTACGCCCTGCCGGGGAAAACACAGGCATCCTGTTTGTACGAACCGATTACAAGCGTACCTACAGTGTTCGCGCCATTGCCCAAAACGTCTCGGATACGACGTTGTCCACGAGTCTCGCCGAAAATGGTGTTCAAGTTTCGACGGTTGAGCACCTGTTGTCGGCGCTATGGGGTCTTGGTATCGACAATCTCGTCGTCGAACTCAGCGCCGAAGAAGTACCCATCATGGACGGCAGTGCTGCGCCGTTCGTTTACTTGATTAGCACCGTTGGGGTCGTCGAGCAATCGGCTGCGAAACAATTCATTCGTATCAAACGCGAAGTACGGGTGCAACAGGGCGATGCCCAAGCCAGTCTGAAACCCTTTGCCGGATTCAAAGCCGGCTATACCTTTGTCGCCGACCATCCCGTCTACAACCGTTACCCGAAGCGTGCGCAGTTGGACTTCTCGAAGATCTCCTACATCGACGAAGTGAGCCGCGCTCGCTCGTTCGGCTTGATCAACGAACTGGAACACGCGCAGGCCATCAACAAATGCCTAGGTTCTAGTCTGGAGAATGCGGTCGGTATCGACGACTTCAGCATCCTCAATGACGATGGCCTCAGATATCAGGACGAGTTCGTCAAACACAAACTCTTGGACGCGATCGGCGATCTGTCGCTGCTGGGCAAACCCATCCTCGGCGAGTTCGATGGCTACAAGTCGGGTCATGCGCTGAACAACAAGCTAGCGCGTGCGTTGCTGCGCTGTGAAGATGCGTGGGAAGTGACGCCGTTCGTCAGGGATCGTCGCCGCAATTCGCAACCGATCGTGCAACCAGCAGCGGTACCGGCCTAAGCACTCGCCATCAAACGCCTGTCGGCGCCTGGCTCTCCTCGAACATCTTGATCAAAAAGCCGCGAATTGCGGCTATCGCGTCGCGTTCGGGCATTAGCCGTTCGTTCTCCATCACCTTGGCGATGTCGCGAATCGACCGTTCGCCGTCAATCAACGACATGATGAATGCGTGCACTCGCGTGGTGGTGATTTGACTCTGGAAAGACTGGTTCAGCGGAACCGGTAGCCGGGCCGCGACGAGCCATTCGGGCAGATGCTGATGACGAGGTGGTTTTTCGACGTTCGCGATTTTCTCGGCGAGCAGCGTCGAGATCAGTTCGCGACGCGCATGACGGCTGGCGGGTGACGCCATGTAGGCGCCGTCGAGTTCGCTCGTAGAAAGAGTCTTGAAACCGCTAGCATTGGCTTGTTCGATCAATTCCTCGAGCGTCAAGCAGTCCTCGAGCTGTGGGCGGCGAAACGCCACCGACCCGTGGTTGACCCAGTGACCACCGACCGCAAGCAAGCGGTTGATGTGCGCCAAGAGTTGCCGAGTGTCGGCATCCACCACGTCGAGCAACCACGGTGTCAACACCAGGTCGAACTGCTCGTCGACGAACGGCGGCCGCAGGGCGTCTGCTAGCACGCAGTGAAATCCCGCTCGGGCCGGCTCGGGTGCTGCCAGCGTACGTCTGATCGCGCAGTCCTCTACCGTCTTGGGCGCCAGCGGAAATTCATAGAAAACGAGGCTATCGCCGCGCGCCATCCTGGCGTTGAGTAGACCCAGCATGGGGTTGATGTCCAGCGCCACCGTCAGCTCATGCTCGAGTTGCTGGTGCAGGTCGTAGGCCAACCGTCCGGCGCCGGCGCCGAGTACTAAAACGTTGGTGGGGTTGTGCTCGCCAATAACATCCCGTATGGCCTCGAGGCTGGCCTGGTTCTCCGACTGTCCCCAGCACCAATCACGGTGCACGTTGGGCGCGTAGCTCATGAGTCCGTGGTGGGTTGGTAGGCGGGTGCGCAGCGCTAGATAGGTTTCCTTGGCGACGGCGTCGAGATTGCCCAGGGGCGCTAGCAGATCCTCCAGCAGCGCCCTGTGTTCCTTGTAAGCCGCGCTGAGGTGCTGCAACCGTCGCGTGGTGGATGGTGTTGAATCCTGGCGGGATTCGAGGGCACGGGCAGCGTTTGCCGCATCCTGCTCGAGCTCCGCCAAGGCAAGCTGCCAGCGGCTGCGCCATTCGCTCAAGCCGTTGTCTGGGTCGGCGAACAAACAAGGCACCCCGTCCAGCGTCGGGAAATGCACGTTGCATGCGTTGCAGTGAAAGTCGGTGAGCGCCTTGTCGCAGCGGGGGCACGCGAAATGTGGTTTCGGCATGGGCCGTGATTTTACACGGCCCGACACCGAAGACCTACGCGTTCAGATCGCTCTCAAATCCTAGACAGGGTTTGAAATCGTTCCGGCAACGATGGGCTCGAAGGCGGTCAAGCTATCGTAGATCGCCGGGTTGTTGAGCCCCATGGTGGGATACAGCGAGCCGAACTGGCCCTGTTCGCCGTGCAACGCCATGTAGTTCAGAATGATCGTTTCGGCTAGCAGGTTGACCTGGTTGGCCGCCGGCGTTGACGCGGTTTCGACAGAGCCGTCTGGTCGCATATAGCCGATCTGTTGGTGAATCGCTTGGACTGTCGGCGTTCCGCCAATCAACGTCGCTTGGCGGGTTGGGTTGTAAACCAGAAAGAACGGCGCTGCCACCGAGCTATTGTCACTCGTCCACTCACCCTTGCCGCGTCCATCGACGCTATTGTCGATGACGCCGTTGGAGGACAACGAGCCGTCCGACATGACGTACATCATGAGCGGTACGCCCACCAGGGACGCGTACTCGAGACAAGCGCCCATACACTGACCGGCGCGGAAGTCCTTGACCTCGCCTTCTGCGCGGGCCCCACCGTGGTAATCGTAACCACCCATCTCGATGGTGCCAGCACCGGCGAAGCCGTTGACGACCATCTTCATGACCGCTGCGGTCTTTTCGAACTCGCGCGCACTCCTGTCGCCGGCGGTAAACTCCGCCGTTGAGAAGATACCCGTCGCGCCGACGATCAATGGGTCACCGGCGGGATTCAAGGTTTGCGGATTGCCGAATTTTTCCGCGAGATCCGCGCTATTGAGATAG
>CBDTZM010000382.1:0-3128 GCA_965364915.1 uncultured Pseudomonadales bacterium
CGTAGTGCGCGTCGACAAAACGATTGACGCAGGCACGGTACTCATCCACGAGATCGACGAAGTGATTCCACGCGATCTCGTCGTTCTTGTCCGCTCGAACCGGCGCGACGCAATCGTGCTCCGGGTCACGATCGTGCGCACCGACGAGCCCCGGATAGACCGCGAAAAGCAGTCCGCAGATGATCAAAAGCCTTCGCATCGGCCAAGCATGCGCCTAACGATTCCGGTCTTTAGTGGTCTCCGTCACGTTGTGACGTCGACTATTTGGCAATCCCGCTTTGGCGGGTGATCCTGACGAACGCGTAGCCACCCGCCGCCCCGCTGGCGCCTTGCAGCAGGAGACCCAGAACAGTGCGCGTGGTCGGTAGCGGGTGCATGCCCAATAGCGCTTGCAATGCCAGGTGAATGGCCAGCACCGCAACCGCACCCGCCAAAACGTATCCGATCGAGCGCAGGTTTGGCCGGAAGCGCACGATCAACGCGGTCACGGGAAAGGCGACCAGAAAACCAACGGCAATGATGGGCAGATAAGTGGGGGCCATGCCACCCAGGTCATGCAGGGTCGCACCGATGCGGTCGCCCCAGCCGACCGGCACCTCCATTTCGACGACGTTTTGCAAGATGGTCTGCGTGGAGACGATCGCACCCAGCAGATATGCGACAACCACCGCAACGAAGAAAGCGCCAACGGTTTTCAATTTAGATGCTTGCATCGGTTAAGCTTCCCCTGCCGAGTTTGCTAGCGCTAACATAACGACGCTTGCGGCCTGGGTCAAAGTCACGGGGAGATTCGATGAAGGCCTTAACTTTACTGCTCTCGGGTATCTGCATCAGCCTCGCGGCGAGTGGTACGGTTGCCTACCAATTCAACGTCATCGCCGAAAATCTCGATTTTCCGTGGAGCATCGCGTTCTTGCCGGACGGCGACTTGCTGGTGACGGAGCTGGGCGGCAACCTTCGCCGCGTCTCGTTGGACGGAGAGGTCGGCGACCCGATCGCCGGCGTGCCAAAGGTATACCGCTTGAGCCAAGGCGGGCTGTTCGACGTCTTGTTGCACCCGCAATACGCGCGCAACCAAACGCTCTATCTATCGTTTGCCCATGGACAACCGGATGACAACGCGACCAGGGTCGTTCGCGCCAAACTTGCCGGCAGCGAACTCCTCGATGCCCAGGATATTTTCACCGTCACGCCGACCAAGAACACACCCGTACACTACGGCGGCCGGATGCGCTTTCTGCCGGACGGTCATCTGCTGCTGACCACGGGTGACGGTTTCGACTTTCGAGAAGCCGCACAGGACAAGCTCAGCTTGCTGGGCAAGACCATCCGTATCGCCGACGACGGCACGATACCGGACAGCAACCCTTTCCGAGACGCGAACGGCAACCCTTCGCCAATTTGGACCTTCGGTCACCGCAATTCCCAGGGTCTTGCCGTGACCGCCGATGGAACGGTGTACTTGCACGAGCACGGTCCCCGCGGCGGAGACGAGACCAACGTGCTCAAACGCGGCGCCAACTACGGGTGGCCCGCCATCACCTGGGGCATCGACTACAACGGAGCCTATGTTTCGCCCTTTCAGACCGCCGCCGGTATGGAACAACCGCTGACCTACTGGGTGCCATCGATCGGGCCCTCGGGCCTCGCGATCTACGAAGGCGAACGCTTTCCCGACTGGCAAGGCGACCTGTTCGTCGGCGCTCTCGTCGACACAGAGGTCCGGCGCCTGGACATGGAAGAAGGGCAAGTGGTCGGCGAGACCAAGCTGTTTACCGAGGAACTCGCCGGGCGCCGCGTGCGTGACGTGAGAACTCACGACGGCTACCTCTACATCGTCACCGACGGACCGAACGGTCAGATCATTCGTATCGAGCCGTAGATCACGTAGTGGGCCCCCAAGGCAACAACATCGGAGTACGCCGACGGTACGCGGCAAAATCCGGTTTGTCGTCCGTCAGCTTGCGCTCGATCAGCGGAATACTCACACCGACAAACAATGCCAATATGGCGGCCAATCCCAACAGCGGCCAGTACACCTCGCCAGCCGCGCCCATACCGAAGCAGGCGAGCGCGGCCCAGAAGCCTATTTCACCGAGATAGTTGGGATGCCGACACCAAGACCAGACGCCGCTGTCCAGAACGTCTGCGCGGCTCGCCCGAGCTTTTCGAAACGCCCGCAGTTCGAGATCCGCGCGTGTTTCTAGCCCAACCGAGGCAACCCCGAGGATGACCCCGAGACCGTCCCACACCCCAAGCGGCGCCGAACTGTCGGCAACGATGTATAACGGCAAGCAGGCGGCAAACACGACGAGTGTTGGCAGCAGATGTACACCGAGAAAACTGACGGGCCAATACATGCGGCCGAGCTGGCTGCTGAGTCGAACGTAACGCCAATCGGCGTGACTCAAGCCTTGCCAGCCGCAAGCCCAGTTCCACGTTAGCCGGATCGCCCAAGTCAGCACGAGCAGCGCCGCCAACAACACCCGCCAATCGAACTCACCAGCCAGTGTCCACCACCAATAGCCGAGCAACAACGGTGGTGCGAGGCTCCAATAGGCGTCGTAGAAACTGGAGTTTCGAAACGACAGGCTGAACCCAAAAATCGCGATGGTGGCCAACACGTCGGCCGCCAAGGCCGGCCAGAGCCTGTCGAAAGCGACTGCGAGCACAGTGACGACAGCAACGACAACCGCCGCCAGATAAGCCACCACTATCCAAGCAAACGCGCGAATCAAAATTGCGGCTTCATCGGAGCCGGCAACGATTCGACCGGGCGTCTTAACACGTCAATCGCGAGGCGCGAGTTTGAACGTGACACCGGCGTTTTGGTGTAGCCTGTCGACCAGGGCTGCGCCCATGGTGGCTGCAGGCGTACCGATGCCACCGCCGACGTTGATACCGTCGCGTGCCAGGCACACGGCACTCTCGGCGAGCATTTTCGATGTAGAGCCATAACCGGGATCGCGATCTCCCTCAACGTAGATCAGCACGTCTTTGGACCGCGTTTGCGGGTGCTTACCCAACAGCGCGATCTTGAAAAACCCCGCCTCGCGCGCTTCCTCGGTTGGACCTTCGCCGGGTGCAGGCAACCAACGAGCCATCAGGTTGCGGGTCGGTGCAAAAGC
>CBDTZM010000383.1:0-3105 GCA_965364915.1 uncultured Pseudomonadales bacterium
GCGATGGAGGCTTCACGGTTGGCGCGCGAGGCCGCAGCGGCCAGCCGCCGCAAGCGCAGCGAACCCGAACCGCAACTCGTGTACGCGCCGCCGCAACCGCGATTCATCGTCGGCTACGGGCGAGCGCGCACACTGCATCATCGCCCCCAAGAGCGCCGACAGCAAAAGCAACGAATGGGGCGGCGCGCACAATCTCACACGCCCACCCTGCGCAAACCCCTGCGGTGGTCCGATGGGCGCTAGGTGATGCGGTCTTGTCGATGAAAATTGGGCTGATATCGGATACTCACCTACCCGAAGCGCGTAAGACCCTTTGGCCTGAAATACACGATGCGTTCGCCGGCGTAGACCTGATCTTTCACGGTGGGGACATACATGAGCTGTGGGTGCTCGATGAACTCGAGCGCATCGCTCCCGTGTATGCGGCGCGCGGCAACGGTGAGGACGGCGGGGGCGGGCGTCCCGTGCAGCCCGAAGACTCGCGCGTCAAGTACGCCTGGCTTCTAGAGCTCGAAGGGCTATGGGTGGGTTTGACCCACTACGTGCCGGTCCCGGAGCGTCCACCCAACTTCACGTTGGCCCGTTGGATCGAACGATTTTTCCCGGAGCGCACTCCGGACATCATCGTATCGGGCGATACGCATGTCGAACGCATCGCCACGATCGATGGGGTGCTGTGCGTGAACCCGGGTTCGCCAACGTATCCGCACAACTATGACACGCAGTTCGGCACGATCGGGTTTCTCGAACTCGATTCGGGCGAGGTCGATGCGAGTGTTTGGCAGCTCGTGCAAGGCGGTATCGAACCGTTCGATTGGGACGGCATACCGCCCTGGAAACGCCGTTGACTGGAATTCGTGCACGAAAAAGACGACGAATCTCCAGCTGCCTGACTCTCCAGTGTGTCCCTCGAGAGACCTATTTCATCGACTAAATGATGCGTCGGGACTCGTCGTCTTGGGCTCCAGTGTATGCCCCCCGTTGGTGCGACTGAAAGGCTGTTTGGTTCTTAAAGGAAGTTGTTAATACCCGTAGACGCTAAGTATGACAAGAATGCCAACACAACCTCAGTCTTTCGGCTGCCCAAGGATCCTTTCAGCGATGATATTGCGTTGAATGTTGGGGGTTCCGCCGCCAATGACCACGTTCGGCCAGTTCAAGCTGGACTTGGCCCAGGACCCGCCGTCGACAGCAGTTTCACTGCCTTTGAGCAATACGCCTGACTGACCGGTCAACTCGACCGCAAAATCGTCCATCTCGATCTCCAGGCTGGCGCGGTGCAACTTGTTGACCGAAGTCTCGGACGTCAGGGGCTCGCCCTTTATTTGCTTGGTGAGATATCTGAGGCCGTTGTACTTCATAGCGGCAATCTTCATCTCGAAAACCGCGATCCGGCGCCGCACTGCGGCATCTTGGCTTGCCGGTTTGCCCTGCTTGGTGGTGCTGCGCACCAGCGTCTTCAGCGTATCGAGTTTCTCAAACATCTGGGTTACCTCGCCGATCGAGGATCGCTCGTTGGCGAGTGCCGATACGGTCACCTTCCAACCGTCGCCCTCACCACCCAGCCGGTTTTCGACCGGCACCCGAACATCGGTGAAGAATATTTCCGCGAAGTGGCGATCGCCGGCCATGTTCTCGATAGGCCGGACCTCGATGCCCGGCGCATCCATCGGCACGAGCAGGCAAGTAATACCGTCGTGTTTGACCTCGACATCAAACTGCGTGCGCGTCAGCAGAATGATCCACTGCGACCACCGTGCGCCGGTGGTCCAGATCTTTTGCCCGTTGACGACGTAGCTGTCGCCGTCGCGTTCGGCCTTGCATTGAATGGACGCGAGATCAGAGCCGTGATTTGGCTCGGAGTAACCGGTACACCAGGTGACTTTGCTGTCCAAGATGTCCGGAATGAACTGCTGTTTCTGGGCGTCGGTGCCGTACTGCATGATGCCGGGCCCGACCCAGGCCAGGCCCATGAACGAGGCGCCGAGCGGCGGCGCCTTGGCCAGCGCCATCTCTTCGCGCAAGATCGTCTGTTCGATCAAGCCGCCATCGCTGCCGCCGAACTCCTTGGGCCAGGAGAATCCCACCCAGCCTTTGGCTCTGATCTTCTCCAGCCAAGTGGCTAGAAAGTTCGGGCCGCGCTGGTCCTTGGGTGGCAGATGTTCCTCGATAAAGCCACGCACCTCCGCACGGAACGACTCTTCGGCTGGTGTGTACTCGAAATCCATTACAACCCTCCCAGTGTGGCCACCCGGTCTAGGTGATAGTCGGAATCTCCAAACATGGGGCGCGCCCACTTCGAACGCTTGAGGTACAACTGCACGTCGTATTCGGCGGTAAAACCGATGGCGCCGTGCAATCCGACACCGTCGATGCCGATTTTGGCGAAGGCGTCCGATGCATAGCCTTTGGCCAACGATACCGCGCGTGGCAGTTCGTCCGGTGCGTCGTCCACCGTCCATGCGGCGTAGTAGAGCAACGACTTGAACGACTCGACGTCGACGTAGATATCGGCAAGGCGATGCTTCACACCCTGATACTGGCCGATGGGTTTGCCGAACTGCACACGTTCCTTCGCGTAGTCGCTGGTCAACGCCAGCGTTTGCTCGGCGGCTCCGACCATTTCCGCAGTCACCGCGACCGCACCGCAATCGGTGAGGAATGCGAGGTCGTCGTGCGCCAAAGGCAGCAGGAACTCGGCGTCCACTTTGACGTTGTCCAGCACCACGCGCCCCGTTGGCTTGGTGAGATCCATCGGGTTTTGCGGCGCAACCTGAACTTGGTCTTTGTGTAGTGCGGCCAGGTTCAAAGTATCGCCCACCTTGCAAGCCAGCAAAAAGTAGTCGGCGCACATGGCATCCGCGACAAACGGCTTGGCGCCGCTCAGCACGACCTGACCATCGACCTTACGGCCTTCGAGCCGAATCGCGTCCGGATGAATCCAGTTGGGATCATCGTAGAGCGCGAGGCTGCATTTAGCGGAGCCATCCGCCATGGACGGCAGCCATTGGCTTTTGTGTGCCTCGCTGCCGGTGCGCAGAATCGCGGTTGTCGAGAGAATTTGCGAAGCGATTGGCAGCGGCGATAGACCGCGTCCGGTTTCTT
>CBDTZM010000384.1:0-3088 GCA_965364915.1 uncultured Pseudomonadales bacterium
CTACTCGCTTCAGGCGCGTCCGACTTCATCACCGGACAGTCGATTGTGGTAGACGGCGGATACAGCATCAGCTAAGTTTTGCGGTTCACCACCCCAGAGAGTTTGCACCTTGCCGGGAAGCGATCTCAAACGCGCTGGCCTCAAGATCACCCTGCCCCGACTCAAGGTTTTGGAAGTGTTGGAGAAGGCCGAACCACATCACTTGAGCGCGGAGGACGTCTACAAGCGCCTCATCGAGCACGATGAGTCGGTGGGGCTGGCGACCGTATACCGGGTGCTCACACAGTTCGAAACGGCAGGCATTGTCGAGCGACACAACTTCGACGACGGACATTCCGTGTACGAACTGGCCGGCGACACTCACCACGACCACATGGTCGACGTCGACACCGGTCAAGTCACCGAGTTCATCAATGAGAAGATCGAGGAGTTGCAGAGCGCGATTGCGGAAGAACACGGGTTTGAACTCATGGACCACGAACTCGTCCTCTATGTCCGCAAGAAAAGTTCGTAAGAAAATCCCGTAGAAAGGCGACCCAGTCTAGTTGCAAATGAGAATGATTCCGATTTAAAATGCCAACCCGCCCACTGGTGGTCTTCATTTGCCATGTCGAGCCTGCGCCTGACCGACCTCAATCCGGGGGATTGCGCCCGGGTGGTTGGGTATCTGGAGGAATCCGACTATAGCCACCAGCTCATGCGACTTGGGCTCATCCCCGGTACCCAGTTCGAAGTAAAGCGTTTTGCTCCGCTCGGCGATCCCATAGAGATTCGCTTTCGCGGTTTCTCGCTGGCCCTTCGTCCCGGCGAGGCGCGCTGTCTCAGTCTGGAAAAGCTGTGACAACCATCGCACTAATCGGCAACCCCAACTGTGGGAAGACGACGCTGTTCAACGCGTTGACGGGAACTCATCAACGGGTAGGCAACTGGCCGGGCGTCACGGTCGAGCGCAAGACGGGTAGCTACCGTCATGGTGCGGCGAGTATCACGGTGGAAGATCTACCCGGCACCTACAGCATCGAGACGATGAGCAACGCCATCGACGAGCAGATCGCCCAAAGCTACATCGTCGAGCGACAGGCCGACGTCGTCGTCAACGTGATAGACGCAGCGAGTCTCGCTCGAGGGTTGTACCTCACGTTGGAGCTGATCGAACAAGACCAGCCCATCGTCGTCGCGCTGAACATGATAGACGTCGCGGACAAGCACGGTTACCACATCGACGCCGACCGGCTCAGCCAAAGGCTCGGGTGTCCGGTTGTGCCGATCATCGCGACACGCGAGGATGGGATCGGCGTTCTGAAGGACGCCATCATGACCCTCGATGATGCGTCGACAACACCACCCACATTTACCGACGCCCAGGCGCGCTACGGTTACATCGATCGGCTGTTGACCAGTTGCGTCATACATACGCCGGTACGACTCACCGTAACGGATCGCGTCGACAACATTGTCTTGAACCGGTACCTGGCGTTTCCCCTGTTCTTGTTGGTCATGTACCTGATGTTCATGTTCGCGATCAACGTCGGCTCCGCGTTCATCGATTTCTTCGATATCGCGGGTTCGGTGCTGTTCGTCGAAGGTCCGCGGCAGGTCTTCACGTCACTCGGCGTGCCGCAATGGTTGACGGTGTTTTTAGCCGACGGCGTGGGTGGCGGCGTGCAGCTCGTGGGCACCTTCATTCCCGTCATCGGCTGCCTGTTCCTCGCCTTATCGTTTCTGGAAGACACCGGCTACATGGGCCGCGTCGCCTTCATCATCGACCGGTCGATGCGGCGTCTAGGCCTGCCAGGGAAATCGTTCGTACCGCTGATCGTCGGCTTCGGTTGCAACGTGCCAGCCGTCATGGCGACGCGCACCTTGGACAACGAACCGGATCGAATATTGACGACGATCATGGCGCCGTACATGTCCTGTGGTGCACGCCTGACCGTCTATGCATTGTTCGCAGCGGCGTTCTTTCCGTCCGGTGGCCAGAACATCGTGTTCGGACTTTATCTCATCGGTATCGTCGTCGCGGTGCTGTCCGCGCTGATCGTCAAGAAGTACCTCGTTGCCGCGGAGTCGAGCAACTTCCTGCTGGAATTACCCGCGTACCATCTGCCAACCCTGAAAGGTCTCGTTCTCCAAACCTGGCAACGCCTCAAAGGTTTCGTGCTGCGCGCTGGCAAGGCCATCGTCGCCGTCGTCATCATCCTGAACGTGGTCAACTCGATCGGCGTCGATGGCTCGGTTGGTAATGAAAACAGCGAGAACTCGGTGCTCTCCGCCGTCGGTAAGTCGATCACGCCAGTATTCCACCCGATGGGTATCGATGAGGACAACTGGCCGGCGACGGTCGGCATCTTCGCCGGCATCTTTGCCAAGGAAGTGGTGGTCGGCACGCTGGATGCCTTGTACGCACCGGATGTCGCGCCGGAAACGACGGATCTCCTGACGATGCTGGGCAGGGCGGTGCAAAGCGTACCCGACAATCTGGCGGAACTCGGCGATACGTTGATGGACCCATTGGGGCTCGGATTGGGCGAACTCGAGGATGTTTCCGTTGTGGCGGCCGAGCAAGATATCGCCATCGACACCATCGGCGTCATGCGCAATCTGTTCCATGGCGAGTTGGGTGCCTTCAGCTACTTGGTGTTCATACTGCTGTACATGCCGTGCGTAGCCACCATCGGTGTCATCTACAAAGAATTGGGTTCTTTCTGGGCGATCTTCTCAACGAGCTGGTCTGTGATGATGGCGTACTCCGTCGCGGTGCTGTGTTACCAAGTCGGTTCGTTCGACGAGGACCCGGCGGCTTCGGCCGCCTGGATCGCGGGCGCGTTGGCGTTCGCGGGAATCGGCTTTACCTCGTTGATTTGGTGGGGTCAGCGCCGAGCACCGGCAAACCTGATTCCCGTCGTCCAACTGAAGTAAGTCGAATAATCTAAATAACAACTATTCTCATTTAGATTCACACTCGGTACACTGGTCCTTTGGCGGTACGTTGTAGGAGGGCCCATGTCACGGTTGTTCATCTGTTGTTTTGCGGCGGTCTTGGGTGTTGCTCACGAAGTCGCAGCCCTCACAAGCAAGACAGTGCGGG
>CBDTZM010000385.1:0-3085 GCA_965364915.1 uncultured Pseudomonadales bacterium
CAACAAACGAAGTCTGCGTCGAAATCTACCAACATGTTAGTCGCAAGCACCTCGTTGAGGTCGTGCCAGCACGTCACATCCAACAACGCGAGTGTCAGCGAGCGTGTCTTGGAGAACAGTTCGTCGTTGTCTCGCGCCGCCTTCAACAAGTCGTTCATGCGACGCCGCATCTGGATGTTGCGCTCACGTAGCACCGCGACTTGACGCTCGATGAGGGACACGGCCGTGCCGGACTCGTGCGCCAGTTCCAATTCCGACAACAGGTTCGAGTACGCTTGAAAGAAGTCGGGGTGCGCCCTGAGATAGTCGATGACCTGCTGATCGTCGATGTCGCTGGCTTCAGGCTTGTTCATTTCACTAAGTTGAGGGAGCCTTCGTACACCAGTGCGGAAGGTCCGGTCATCTTAACTGCGGACCCTGGGCCCTGCCAGTTGACCCGTACCTTGCCGCCGGGTAGCGATACCTTCACCGTTTGTTGCACCAAGCCGTGCAGTCGACACGCCACCACGGCCGCGCAAGCGCCGGTTCCACAGGCTCGGGTCTCGCCGACGCCCCTTTCGAAAACCCGTAGTCGTATGAAGGCGTCGTCGACGACCTGACAGAAACCGATGTTTGCCCCTTCGGGAAATCGTGGGTGGCTAGTCAGTGCCGGCCCGATTGCAGCGACGTCCGCTTGGCCGACGTCTTCTACGAATAGCACGCCGTGAGGGTTACCGATCGATACCGGCGTCACCTCGTGGCAGCCGCTTGCACTTTCTACGCGATAGCTCAGCGCTTCGGCGTCGACCGTGAACGGTATTGTGTCGGGTGCGGTCGACGGGACACCCATGTCGACTTGCACCTTGTCGTCCATCAGTCGCGTGGTAATCGTGCCGCCCGCGGTCTGCAGGGTAAGTTCGGTCTTGGGGCTTAAACGCGCGTGCTTGACGAAGGTTGCTATGCACCGGGCACCGTTACCGCACTGTTCGGCCTCGCTGCCGTCGGCGTTGTAGATGCGGTACCAGAAATCGGCCCGTGGATCGCTCGGTGGCTCGACGACCAACAACTGGTCGAACCCGATACCGGTCCTGCGATCCGACCAGGCGCACACGTTGACCGCGTCGAACTCGGCTTCCTGCGTGACGAGATCGAGCACCATGAAATCGTTGCCGAGCCCATGCATCTTGGCAAACTGCAAACTTTGCATCACCGTCGCAATCCGTTTTGCTCGAGCGCGATTTGATCGTTGATGTGTTCGCGCCTGCGAACCACCCTGAAACCGCTGTCGTCCACCAACACTTCTGCCGGCCTACCGCGGCTGTTGTAGTTGGAACTTTGCACCATGCCGTAGGCTCCTGCAGAACGGATGGCGAGCAGGTCTCCCTCTGCGAGTGCGAGCGTGCGTTCGTGGGCAAGAAAGTCGCCCGACTCGCAGACTGGGCCGACGATGTCCCACACGCAAGGCTTGGCATCGTTGCTGGTCTCGGTGACGCGCTGCACGCGATGCCAAGCCTGGTACAGGGATGGCCGCAACAGGTCGTTCATCGCTGCATCGACCACCGCGAAATTTCTAGAACCCTCGGTGGTGGTTGGTTTCAAATATTCGACACGGGTCAGCAACAAGCCGGCATTGGCGACGAGGTAGCGTCCCGGTTCGATGACCATGATTTGCGATCGTCCGGCCATCTTGTTGCGCAGCATTGCGCCGAACGCGGCGGTATCCAAGGGTGTCTCGTCCTTGTATGCCACGCCGAGGCCGCCACCAACGTCCACGTGGTCGGTCGTCATGCCCTGAGCGTCCAACTGGTCGACCAAGCTCAACAAGCTATCCAACGCGTCGCCGAAAGGTTCTATGCTGTGAATCTGCGATCCGATGTGACAAGCGATACCCGAGATCTGCAAGTTCGGATGAGCATCGGCGGCTCCATACAACCGCAGTGCTTCATGCCCGGGTACGCCGAATTTGTTCTCCTTCAAACCCGTGGAAATGTAGGGGTGAGACTGGGCGTCTACGTCCGGATTGACCCTGATGGCGACCGGGGCGATGCGCCCGAACAGTGCCGCGCGGGCAGCGATGCGGTCGAGCTCGGAGGCACTTTCCACATTGAAGCAGCCGATCTCGAGTTTGAGCGCAAAGTCGATCTCTTCGGTGGTCTTGCCGACACCGGAGAAAACCACCGAGTGTGGGTCGGCGCGTGCGCTCACCACGCGTTGCAGTTCCCCGCCGGAGACGATGTCGAAACTCATCCCCAGCTCGGCAATGCTGCGCAGCACGCTCAGGTTCGAGTTGGCTTTTACGGCGTAGCAGATCCGGTGGGTCAGCCCTGCGAGGTCGGCAGTCAGTTGTTGGAACTGGGACGCGATGTCGGACGCAGAGTAGACGTAGGTCGGCGTTCCCACCGCTTCGGCAATTGCGGTGAGCGAGACCGAACCGGCGTGCATGACGCCGTTGACCATCGTAAAAGGCATGCTAACGGGCCTTGAACGGCGGGAACGACGCCTCAATCCTGAAGAGTTGATCCTCCGGCAGCGTGAGAGGCCCCTTCTGACCGCAGGTTGCCGCCATCGTCAGCAGCAAGATCAGTGGTATCCAGCGCATACTGGTGCTTGAGTGTGATCGAGCGGCGAAGTATACACGCCCCGGAATTCCGGCCTAGAGGTGCGCGATCGTTGGTCTACAGCCGTGTGTGCGCTGTCGTGATGGCCTCGGCAACAGCAGCCGGCGCGGTACCGCCAGGATGCCGGCGTGCGGCGACCGAACCTTCGATACTCAAGGTCTCGAAAACGCTCGCGTCGATGGCGTCGCCACCGAAACCTCTGAGCTCCTCGAGGGACAAGGCGTCTAGTGCTTTGCCTTGCTCGATCGCATAGGCGACCACTTCGCCGACAATCCGGTGAGCATCGCGGAACGGTATCGATTTACCCACCAGATAATCGGCAAGATCCGTAGCTGTTGCATAGCCGTCGAGGGTGGCGGCGCGCAGCAGCGGCGCGGCGATACGCCCGGCGCGGTCGCGCAGGATGCCGCGGCCCTGCAGGCCGAGGCGCTGGCCGTATTCGAGCCAGCGCATCTCCTCGAGCATCGAGATGCGCGCGTTGGAATCGG
>CBDTZM010000386.1:0-3070 GCA_965364915.1 uncultured Pseudomonadales bacterium
CTCGATGAGCCGCTTGTTTCGTGAACACGTCCCGAACCGGGTCGTCCACCTGGCCGCGCAGGCGGGCGTACGGTATTCGTTGGAAAACCCGCAGGCCTACATCGATGCCAACGTCACCGGTTTTCTGAACATCCTGGAAAACGTGCGCGCACTCGGCACCGAGCACCTGGTGTACGCCTCCACGAGCTCTGTGTACGGCGCCAACACCAACATGCCATTCTCCGTGCACGACGCGGTGAATCATCCGGTCAGCCTCTATGCCGCGACCAAAAAGTCCAACGAGTTGATGGCGCATACCTACAGCCACTTGTTCAGAATCCCGTGCACGGGACTGCGGTTCTTCACCGTGTACGGTCCTTGGGGACGACCGGACATGGCGCTGTTCAAGTTCACGCGCAACATCTTGGCCGGCGAGCCGATAGACGTTTTCAACTACGGACACCACAAACGGGATTTCACGTACGTCGACGACATCGTCGAAGGCATCGTCAGGGTGCTCGACAAGGCAGCCGCTGCAGATGCCGATTGGGATAGCCATAACCCGGATGCCGCGACCTCGTCTGCACCCTATCGAATTTACAACATCGGCAATAACAACCCCGTCGACCTCTCACGCTACATCGAGGTGTTAGAGGAAACACTCGGCATCGAAGCGAAGCAGAACCTGTTGCCGTTGCAACCAGGGGACGTTCCCGATACGTACGCCGACGTGGACGACTTGGTTGCTGACGTCGGCTACAAACCCGACACGCCGATCGAAGTGGGCATTCACAATTTCGTGTCCTGGTACAAGACATACTATGACGTGGATGCGGCTCACAACGTATAACGAAACTGCGGGCTGTCCGGGTCTAAATCTAGGCTGAGGCGTCATGTCACTCGAATTCATACAACTCGCGAGCTTCTATCTAGGTCTGATCATGACCGCGGGCCTCGTGGTGTTTTTTGTGGTCAATCTCATTCGCGGCATCACCGGCCGCGCCGCGCTGCTCGCCAGCCTTGTGACATTGGCGTTCATCGCCGCCCACGGTAGTGCTGGTCCATCGCCGCAAACGGTGACGTTGGAACTCACTGCCATGTTCGCTTGGGCGGTGTTGCTCGTTCGGGCGCTCGGATTGACGTGGCACAACCTGACCGATCCTTCCCACCGCACGATCAGCGTCGTATTGGGCGTTGGCACACTGTTTTGGTTGGGTGGCAGCGCAACTGCCTGGTGGCAACCGTACTCGGCCTTCGACGGCGTCGCGCCTACGGTACGCATCGTCTACGTAGCGTTGCTCCTGATGTCGGTGACCGGACTCGTCATCATCGAACAACTCGTCCGCAACGCGCGAGATGATCTGCGCTGGCGTATTCGCTATTTGAACATCGGCCTTGGCATCGTGTTCGGATACGGCGTGGTGCACAACGCATGCGCGGTCTTGTTCAATGGCTACGTCCCAAGTTTGTATGTTCTGCAGCCGGCCATCTGGGCGTTGGCGGTACCGTTTTTAGCTATCGCGTCACTCAGAAACCGTGAAAATCCCTTTCGCATGAACGTCTCACGCGGTTTTGTCTTTCGCACCGGCGTGTTGCTCGTGACCGGCACGTTTCTGCTACTCATGGGCCTTGCCGGTTACTACGTGCAACTGTTCGGCGGCGATTGGGGTACGGCCGCCGCTGTGTTTGCAGGTGCGTTAGGACTTGCCGGATTCCTCGTACTGGTCGGTTCGAGTCGAGTGCGAAGCGCAGCTCGCATTGCCATCGCCCGTAATCTGTATGAGTACAAGTACGACTACCGGGACGATTGGCAAAACGTGACACGCCGGCTCACGGAACCGCACCCAGACTTCAACCTCGGGCAGCAAGCAATCCGCGTGTTGATGGATGTCGTTCACACCTCCGGCGGCGCCGTTTGGCACCGCACGGACGCGGGTAGTTTTGTGCCGCAAACGCAACTTCACGTCGATTGGAACCAGCCGCTAACGCCCGGGGTCGCCCGCTTGATCGATGTCTTTTTTGCCGAACACGAATGGGTGGTGGACCTCACAGAACCGTCCGATGCCTCATCCAAGCTACAGCCGTTGGCCGATGAGTTGACCGGCATGCGTTACCTCGTGCCGTTGTTGGTCGAAGATCGTTTGTACGGTATCGCGGTTCTCAACCACGGCGTGTCGTCCATTCCGCTCATGTGGGAAGACTTCGACATGTTGAAACTGGTGGCACGTCAGGCCGCCGGGTTCCTTGCGCTCGAGCAAGCCTCTGCAACCCTTTCAGAAGCCCACCAGCTCAACGCCTTGAACCGGCTGTCGGCCTTTGTGGTGCACGACATCAAGACGATCGCGGCGCAATTGCAGTTGCTGGTCGAGAACGCAGAACGCCATCGAGACAACCCTGCCTTTATCGACGATATGGTGCGCACAACGGAAAATAGCGTACTGCGCATGACGAAATTGCTCGCGCAACTGCGGGAACAATCCGCGGCCGGGCCTGACGAACCGGTAGACGTCACGCATGTCGTTTACGAATCATTAAAGAAGTTCAGCTTACAAACGCCTGCGCCAACCTTAGAATCGAGCGAAACGGATCTAATGATCCGTGTGGATCGCGAGATGCTCGCGTCAGTACTCGGCCATATGGTACAGAACGCCATCGATGCGACGCCCGATGACGGTAAGGTAACGTTGCGTACGTTGTCCGATGCCGCTTGGGCGGAAGTGCACATTGAAGATACAGGATGCGGAATGGAAACGCGGTTTGTCGAGGAACGACTGTTTCAACCGTTTGAATCGACCAAAGGACTAACGGGCATGGGCATTGGCGCCTTTCAGGCGCGCGAATACCTGCGCTCTGTCGGCGGCGACATCGCCGTGTCCAGCAGTCCCGGTGCCGGTTCCCACTTCATACTGCGCGTTCCAAGGCTGGGCGAATCGCCATGACTGATTCGCGGCGCCTGCTCATCGTCGAGGACGATCCCGGTCTACAGAGCCAAATGCGCTGGTGCTTCGACGGGCTCGACGTGTTCGTCGCCGCAAAGGCGGGCGAGGCCGAAAGCATATTGCGCAAAGAAGAGCCCCAGGTCATCACGTTG
>CBDTZM010000387.1:0-3065 GCA_965364915.1 uncultured Pseudomonadales bacterium
CGACAGCCGATTTCGCCACCGCATTGGGACAAGGGGAGGGCGTCACCGGATATGTGCTCGATACCGTACCGGTCGCGATGCACGCATGCTTGAGTCATCCGCGGGATTTTCGCAGCGCCGTCATGTCCGTGATCGAGTGTGGTGGTGATACCGATACCTGTGCGGCAATCGTTGGCGGAGTCGTCGGCGCGGGCGTCGGTAGAGAAGGTATACCCGAAGAGTGGATCGAAGGTCTCAAGGAGTGGCCGCGCTCAACTCGCTGGATGACACGGCTCGGCCAAGCTTTAGCGAACGCAGATGGTGCGGCACGCCCACCGCGACTATTCGTATTGAGCATCTTGCTACGCAATCTGTTCTTCTTGGCCGTTGTGTTGTTGCACGGCTTTCGGCGCATGTTGCCGCCGTACTAGTGTCCTGTCCCAGGATGGAGGACGCCTCAGGCGGCCAGCAGATTCAGGCTCTGCGCGGCGGGACGAATCTCGACGCGGCGTCCATAGCCGAAGGTCATGCGATCGCTCTCGATGCCGTCGCCGAAGATCACGCCCTGTTCGTCCATTTCCGAGGTCACGACCAGGGTGTGTTGCGAATCGATGAGTCCTTCGACGATGTCGGTGCCGGTGGCGATGCTGGGCCACGGTTCGCGCACGAAGTAGGCAAGCCGCCCGTCATGCGGATTGGGTAACGTCAATTGGCTTTTACGCGCGAGGTGCACCGAGCGAGCCCACCCGGTGGCGCCGGTACCCGTGGCGACGATCATGCCCGATGAGGATTGCCGTTCACGTTGATTTGCCACTTCGATTTCGTAGCGTGCGGATTGGTGACTCGCGTGACCGACGAACACTTCGTTCAGGCAGCGCAACGTCTGTCCGTCATCGAGCACCGCTTCGACCATGGTGCGGGTATCTGTAGTGCACGACCCTGACACCGCGGCGTTGAGCAACTCCCTCGCGTCTTTGGGGCTGTGCTGAACCAGCACGCCGGGGAACCGCTCAGGCATCGGATTCAAGCCCACGACGATCTGGCCATCCAAATACTTGGCTAGGTTCGCGACCAGGCCGTCTTGGCCGAGTGCAACCACGACGTCACCGGGTTCGAACAGAAAACGGTCGAGGTCGCCGCGATCGATTCGCGTTGAGCGCCAGTTTGCGGGAACGGCGTGGTGTACGGTCGATAGTGCTTCGGTGAAGCGAATGTGTTGCGACTCTACGTCAACGATGCACTGGCCGCGGTTCTTCAGGAAGAACTCTGCTTGCCCGCGGGTACCGTGGCGCGCAAGCAGCAGTTCGTAGTCGGTGGCGCGGGTGACCAACACCATGCGGGGAGCGACTGCCATGGCTCACGCACCCCCGGCGCCATTTTGGGTGTTGATGAAGCGGTTCAGAAAATCGCCCACCATGTCGGGGCTCAAGTTCAGATGCTCGATCGCTGGCATGTGCGTCGCGAAGTTCTGAGCGGCCAGCGCCATCAGCACCTCGGTCGGAAAGTCACGGTAGATGTCCATGCGCTTGGCTTCGGCCTGCGTCTTGGCTTCCTCGGTGACGGTAATCCGGGCTGCTTCCGCGTTTGCCATGGTGCGGTTACGTTGCGCTTTGGCTTGGGCGTCGATGCGCTTGGCGTCTGCGTCATCGGTAACGCGCATGCGCTCGTTGTCGCCTCGGTTCTTGATGAGCTGTTCTTCGCGGCGCGCAAGTTCAATTTGGTTCTGCAGCTCGTTTTCTTGAATGGCGCGCTCTTTCTCTACCGCCAGCGCGCGCCGTTCGAACGTGGCACGATCGGCTTCTTGCTGAATGACTTCGCGGGCCGGTGTTTGCAGCGCCTTTTCCACCTCCTGCTCCGGGCGCACCGCAATCACACGCACGCTGGTGATGCCGAGGCCAAGTTCGTTGATGCCCGAATCCGCCTGCATGCCTTCATAGATACGGTTGCGGATAGCGTCGAAGCCGAACTCGAGGATCTCGGCAAGGGTGTGGCGGATGAGATAGTCCCAGGTAAATTGCTGCGCAAGTTCAGTGACGAGCGAGCCGAGTTTGGCGAGTGGGGTCTCGATGTAGTCACCGGTGCGGGTGTCAATGGAGAAGTCGATTCGATTGGCCAGACGCTCGGGGTCGTCGATGCGCAGGTTAATGACGCCTTGGACGGTGACGTCTTGAAAGTCGTTCGAGCGCGCGTGAAACAAGAAAGGCAGTTCGCGATCGTCGATGGGTATTTCGACAAGTCCGGTGCTGAGCGGCTGGAACCAGAATGCGAGTCCACGCCCGCTCGCGATAGGCTTGCCGCCGCGATAGCGAATGACGTGGCGACTCGAGTCGGCGCGTAGGTGACTGTAGTAACCGAAACGTTTGATGTTAGCCATGTTGTTCTCCTTTACTTTGGATACTTCAGACGGCGGAGAGCCGGGAAAATCGATAGAGTTCGGCGGGTCGATGACCCACCTCGTCTTCCAGCGTACCCGTCGCCTCGAGCTCGCCGGTTGCGAGCATGCGGCGGCGGAACGAATCTTTGTTCACGGGATTGCCGAGAATGGTTTCGTGCACTTGTTGCAGACGGCGCAACGTAAACTCGGCGGGCAGTAGCTGATAGCCGATGGGCGCATAGTTGAGCTTGCCGCGAATGCGCTTGACCGCCATACCGATCAGGTCGGCATGATCGAATGCAAGCGTAAGTGCTGAATCGGCGTCGTCGAGCACGTCGATCGGTCCGCCGGTCTCGCCGCCCCAAGGTACCTGTATGCGCGCACGTATCACGTCCTCTGTGGAGGCGTCGAGAAGTCGTTCGGGACTGACGAGCGCAAAGTAGGCGACAGTAATGACGCGCATGCGCGGGTCGCGCTTTGGCTCGCCGAACGTGTAGAGCTGTTCGAGGAAGATACCGCTCAACCCAACCTTGTCGACCATCAGCCGTTCAGCCGCGGTGTCTAACGATTCGGCGATGCCGACAAAGGTACCGGGCAAGGTCATGTGCCCGCGGGCCGGATGTTCGTGGCGTTTGAGCAGCACGACCTCGAGCGTTTCTTGTTGAACGGTCAGCAAAACCACGTCGACCGCGACGCTCGGGCGTTCGAACAC
>CBDTZM010000388.1:0-3062 GCA_965364915.1 uncultured Pseudomonadales bacterium
CGGAGAGCCGCTCACCAATACGATGGTGCCGTCCTCGGTCATGTGCTCGGCGCCGAGCCGAACGGTGTTGGTGTAACCCCACAGCTTACGGAAAGACCCCTGGAAGCCGTCGAGGTCCATGCTGAAAAATGGTCCCACCGCGCGCTCGCCGCCGGTGGCTGCGTTCACCAAAATATCGAACGGGGCGTTGTCGGCAAAGGTTTGTGCGAGCGCGTCGCGATCTAAGACATCCACCGAGGCAAACTGCACGCTTTCGGGCACGACCGATCTTGCAGTTTCGATGTTTGCCGGGCTGCGGCCAAATGCGCTGACGGCGGCGCCGGCTTCGGCCAGCCGTTGTACGACGGCCAGTCCAATCCCCGAGGTCCCCCCGAAAACCAGTGCCTTTCTTCCTGCTACTTCCATGCTGTGTCCTCGTTGTCTGTGGTTGTTTGGGTCGTCGAGTCCGACATCACCCGGGTGCCTTCAATTTGCTGTCGCCCAAGTATCGCAACGATACCGTTGTCGCCGATGAAGTGGGCGGCACCGATCAACACGAAGTAGGTGCCAGTAGCCTCCAAGTAGCTTTGCACCTTTTGCGCCATGCCCTGGTTGCGGTCGTCGAGCAGTTGTTTGTTGAATGCCTTGGCAAGCTCCGAGTCGCCTGCTTGCTCGGAAAAGAGGTCGAGAAACCGTTGGTCCGCGCCCGACAACCAAGCGGTAATCATGTCTGCCATTATCGGTTCTACGTCTAGTTCCTGGTCCAAGGCGTCGCGCAGAAGTTGTATCTGAGTCTCGATGGGCTGTCCGAACAACATCTCTAATTGTTGATCGACGCTTTCGAGTTCGAGTATCTGTCGATCACCCAGCAGCGCGGTAAAATGCTGCTCCATGCCCAACGCTGCGTCGTAACCTAGAGCCATCAGACGTAGCAAAACGAGCTGGTTCATGACCATTGCCGCATTCATTCGTTGGACCGTGGCGATGTCGATACCGTAGCTCTGTAATCGTGCCTCCAAGCGCTCGTGCAGCGGCTGCGGCAGAACGCCGCGCAGGGTTTGACCAGACGGTAGCAATCCCGCCTTCATGACTTTCATCTGCATGTCTTGAGTTGTGAGGGCGGTTGAGTCTACTTCCAGTACGAGATGTGTCGAGCTGTCGAATGCCGCCTGTAGTTGCTCAGCGAGCGGATATAAAGACGATTTCAGCATGTGAATCGAACCAGCGAGATACACGGTTGCACTATCGGATTGATAGCGCCACAGGTACAACGGGTGTGGAGTAGCTGGCACCGCATCCAGAATGTCGCGTCCAGTTCGAATTTGCTCATCGTTCAGCCTTACCAGCTCGCACGCGCGTCCCGTGGTCCTTGTATTGGCCTGCTCGCATTGCGCTAGCGCCATTTGGCTTGCCGCTAAATCCTGAGCTTGAGAGTGCGCTATGCCGGTAACCGTTGCGTCGTCTGGCGCTACGGCCATGGCCTTCTTGCCGGGTAGGGCCGCGTAGTCCAAGGTGGCGCCCGCTACCCAGCCGGGTACTACCAGCAATACAATCTTGACGAACGCCGACAACGAGTTCATTGGCGTTGAAGGTCCTCCGGCGTTCCACCCGCTGCGGTGATGGCCTGTTCGACCTCCGCCAACATGGCATCGAGACGCTGTTCGTCGACGCCGCGCATGACGAGAGACGTGCCGTAGCGTTCCTTGCGGAAGAAAGGATAACTACCGAGGTCTATTTCCGGGAATCGATTCTGTATGTCCGCTAGGGCACCGGCGAGCTGACTCTCCCCCAAGTACGCGGTCACCGTTCGCGAGCGCACCACCGGTCCGGTATCCAACTGCCCTTCGAGGGATGACAGCATGGCTTGCATGACCATCGGTATGCCCGCCATCACGAATACGTTATCCATACGGAACCCCTGGGGACCGCCGGTCTGGTTTTCGACCAACGTGGCACCCTCAGGGACTCTAGCCATGCGCAGGCGCGCTGCCATGACCTCGGGTGGTGCCGGTCGTGTCTTGATCCGTGCGGCGATGTCCGGATGTTCGACGATGGGTACGTCGAACGCTTTGGCAATGCAGTCCACCGTAATGTCATCGTGGGTAGGGCCGATTCCGCCGGTGGTGAAGACGTAGTGGTAACGACCGCGTGCTGCATTGACCGCGCTGACGATGTCATCGACGACGTCAGGAATGACGCGAGCTTCCCGCACCTGTATACCCCAGCCGCCCAACGTCAAAGCGATGTAGTTGAGGTTGCTATCCGCCGTGCGCCCCGACAAGATTTCGTTGCCGATGATCAGAACGCATGCGGTGATAGCGGTATTGCCCATGAAATGTCAGGTTCGCAAACGCTAAATCGTAACATTCTCGTTAGTTCATTGGACCCTTCGTCTGGCAGTGGGTGCTAAGAGGCGGTGGTGAGTCGCGGGGTTAAAAGGGGGATTGCATGCAATATCAGCAACCGTGGTGGGTCGTGGTCGGTACGTTGCTCGGCCTGGCAGCGGCTTTGACGGGTACCCTGCGCGAGGCGGGTCCTAGGCTTCGACCGGACGGTGCTGTGGCCACCGTGAACGGCGAGCACGTCACCCGCGGTCGATTCGAGCAGATGCTTGCCCAAAATTTGGCGTCCGAGGTGGCTCTGGTCCGGGTGGTTGACGAAGAATTGCTGGTACAACGCGGTTTGGAACTCGATTTGGCGCGTCAACACAATGCGGTGCGCTCGGCCTTGCTTCAGGCCGTGACGCAAATCGTCGTGACGGAGAACGCCGCATCGGAAGTCACCGATGGTGAACTCGAAGCCTTTTTCAACGACAACCGCAGCGTGTTCGGGGGACCGGCAAGGTTGCAGGTGGACCGCATATTGTTCAGCGGTCATACGGTCGGCGAGGAAGAAGCGGAGCTGCGTGCCATCACCGCCAGAGGCCAACTGATGGCCGGGCGCGCTTTCAGCGAGGTGAAAGCGCGGCTTGGCGACGAAGAGCTCTTCAGTATCCCGGCAGAGCCGCTACCGCCGGCGGTACTGAACCAGCATATCGGGCCTACGCTGCTACGCCGGGCGCTGGCCCTGCAGACCGGGCAGAT
>CBDTZM010000389.1:0-3051 GCA_965364915.1 uncultured Pseudomonadales bacterium
CAACGCCATGGTGGATCCACTATTGCACGAGAGCTTCGCCCGGGACGTGGTGCTGATGAAGTTGGTGGGCCTCAACCCGATCGTCGTGCATGGCGGCGGACCGCAAATTGGCTACCTGTTGGACAAACTCAACATTCCGACCCGATTCGTGGACGGGTTGCGGGTTACCGACGCCGAGACGATGGACGTCGTTGAAATGGTGCTCGGGGGTCTGGTCAATCAAGACATAGTCTCACTGCTCAACCAACACGGTGGGCGCGCCGTGGGGATTACGGGCAAAGACGGTGACTTGCTACGCGCACGGCGGCTGACCCTCGTGAAGCCGGGACTACCGGAACTGGAAGCCCCGGAAATCATCGACATCGGCCACGTCGGCGAGATAGAAAGCGTCAACGCCGCGGTTCTCGACACGCTCATCCAAGCAGATTTCATTCCGGTCATCGCGCCGATCGGTGTCGGCGCCGAAGGCGAATCCTTCAACATCAACGCCGATCTCGTTGCCAGTTGGATCGCCCGTTCGCTCAAGGCCGAGAAGCTCGTACTCATTACCAACACCGCAGGCATTCTGGACGCTGCAGGGCACACACTCGCGACTCTGACCACCAACGAGATCCAAACGCTCATCGACGACGCCACCATTGCAGCCGGCATGCTGCCAAAGGTGCGCTGCGCCATTGAGGCGCTCGACGACGGCGTCGACAGCGTGCAAATTATCGACGGCACCGTTCCCCACGCCTTGCTTTTGGAGATCTTCACCGACGCCGGCATCGGTACCAAGATCGCAAGGGTTCATGCTGATGGCTAAGTCCACCCGTAAACAGGAGATTCTGGAGGCTTTTGCGCGGATGCTCGAGGCACAACCGGGTTCGCGCATCACGACGGCCAACCTCGCCAAGCAGGTCGGCGTGTCCGAAGCCGCGTTGTACCGGCACTTTCCGAGCAAGGCCAAAATGATCGAAGGCCTGATAGATTTCATCGAAGAGAGCCTGTTTCCGAGGGTGCACCGCATCGTCAGCGAAGCACCCACCACCCAGGAACAGTGCCGACAGATTCTTGCCTTGTTGTTGACGTTCGCCGAACGCAATCCCGGGTTCGCGCGTTTGTTCGTGGGCGATGCACTGCAGGGAGAATCCGAGCGCCTGCGAGTTCGTATGCGCCAGTTGTTCGACCGTCTGGAAACCCAGTTGCGTCAACTGTTGCGAGAATACGCAGCGACTTGCGTCCCCGCACCGCGCCTAGGCGCTAGTCACGCGGCAAATCTACTGCTCGCCACGACCGAGGGTCGTATCAATCAATTCGTTCGATCCGAATTTCGGGCGTTGCCCACCGCCGGGTGGGAAGATCAGTGGTCGGCTTTGGAGACCGCCGCGTTCGGTTGAAACTCGACCGACCCAACGGCCACATCACAATCCAAGATCTTCAACATGCGGCGGTCGTCTTCGAACTCATCGCGCCTGTCGTCTTGCTCTTGACGGCGCTGGGAGATTTCCGTTCGCAGGTTGCCAATCTGAGTTTCGGCACGCTCGATATTGGCGATCAGCCGAAGCGACGGTTCGGTGCCAGCGCGCTCGACCTGGGCCGCCCGGGTCTGTAGATCGCCCAACAGGTTGCGCACGCGACCGAGATTGGTATTCGCATCGACGATCCGAGTATCGAGAGACCTGAGGGCTTGTTCTTCGCTGTAGTCGATATCGTCCAGCGATCTATAAAGCGCTTGCACGCGTCGCAGCTTAGCCTTGCAGACGGCTAGATCGTGATCGCGCCGCGCCTTTGTCTGAGCTTGTTCGTCGGTCAACTGCGGCGGTATGACTTCGAGCACTCGATAGGTGGTGCCGTCCAGTATTTCGAACCCGTACTTCACCCGGCCGCTTGGGATGGTGTGGGAAATCGTCTTGTTGCCGTACTCGTCGTCGAACCGGTACACCTTCGGTCCGGCGAGGGCTTGACCGCCCAGCAACGCAATACCCAGGCTCAAGCCTAGGACCGCGCTGATCAGACTCGACTTTTCCATTTCACACCTACTTCCTATCCTAGCTCTAGCCTAGCTCTAGGCCTGACGCAGGACGCAGTACGCATCCTGGTAAGCCCGCACCGACGCGGCAATTCTCGCGGGATACTTGTCCGGTTGACGATTCAAGTCAAGGTACTCGATCACGTCCTGCAGGTTGGCGATACTCGTGACCGGTACGCCTAGATTCATGCCTATGCGGCGCAGCGCCGTCGTGTCACCGTCGACCTTTTCCTGGCGATCGAGTGCGACCACGATACCGGCGAGTGTCGCGCCGGCTTCCGTCAACAAACTTGCGGCCTCGAGAATGGCCGTACCCGCGGTGAGTACGTCGTCTACCAACACCACGCGTCCTGCAATCGGCGCCCCGACAAACACGCCCCCCTCGCCGTGGTCTTTAGGCTCCTTGCGGTTGAACCCCACAGCCTTGGTCACGCCTCGCGACGCGAAAGCCAACGCCGTCGCCACGGCGATGGGAATTCCCTTGTACGCGGGCCCGAACAGCATGTCGAAGTCACAGCCGAAGTCCTCGATGGTGGCGGCGTAGTAACCGCCCAACTCGGCCAACGCGGTACCGTCGCTTACCCTCCCTAGATTGAAGAAGTACGGGCTCCGACGGCCGGACTTGAGCTGAAAGTCGCCGAAGCACAACACCTCTTGGTCGACCATCAATTGCATAAACGCTTGCTTGTCCACAGCCATCTGCCAATGTCTCTTCAGGATTCCAGCGCGCGTTGCTGGATGGCCAAAAGTTCCTCGGTACCTTTGCGGGCTAGCGCCAACATGTCGGCGAGCTCCTGTTCCGAAAACGGTGCGCCTTCCGCCGTACCCTGGATTTCAATGAATCCACCGGAGGCGAGCCGCACGACGTTCATGTCGGTTGCGGCCATCGAGTCCTCGTCGTAATCCAAATCCAGCACCGGAACGCCCTGCCATATGCCAACGGATATAGATGCCACGAACTCCCTGAACGCACCCTGAACTCCAATTTTGCGGATCGCGTCGGCAAGCAGCGGCTGTCCGCCGGTCGCCCGCGACATGGA
>CBDTZM010000390.1:0-3040 GCA_965364915.1 uncultured Pseudomonadales bacterium
GGCAGGTGGTTGAGCGTTGGGCGCAAGTACTGGCCGAGCGTCAATAGGTCGACACCGTGTGCGCGCAAGTCTTGCATGGCGCGCGTGATTTCGTCACCCGTCTCGCCGATGCCGAGCATGAGGCTCGACTTGGTGAGAATGTCGGGACGCTGTTGCTTTGCGTACTCGAGTACGTCGAGCGTTTGTTGGTAGCCCGCACGCGGGTCGCGCACCGTCTGGGTCAAGCGCTCGACGGTCTCGAGGTTTTGTGCAAACACCTCGAGTCCGGAATCGACGACCGTTGCGACCGCATCGAGGTCGCCGCCGAAGTCCGGTGTGAGCGCTTCGACCGCGGTATACGGGTTGAGTGCTTTGATCGATTGTACGCAAGCGGCGTAGTGGGCGGCACCGCCATCGGGTAGATCGTCCCGGTCCACGGACGTCAGCACGATGTAGCGTAGGTTCATGAGCCTGACCGATTGCGCTGCCGCAGCCGGTTCCGCGTGATCCAACCAGCCGTTGGGGTTGCCGGTGTCGACGGCGCAGAACTTACACGCACGCGTACAGACGCTGCCCATCAACATGATGGTGGCGGTGCCGTTGTTCCAACATTCGCCGATATTCGGGCAGTGCGACTCCTCGCATACCGTGGCAAGGTGATGGTTGGCGACGGTGTTCTTGACCGCTTGGTAGCGCTCGCCGCCGCCGATCCTGACTCTGAGCCAGGGCGGTTTGCGACCCGACGCCAACTGTCGGTTGCGGTTGGGTTTGATGCCGTCCTTGATGGCCGTCACGCCGTGGGCGGAGCGGAATTTGTCCCCACTCTTCGGCTTTGGTTGGTGATCGCGTCCGGTCATGGGCGTATTCTACCCAATCCTATCCACGGCAAGGGAGGCCATTGTGATCAAACAAATCAGCTTCTTCAAACGCAAAGAAGGGATCTCCGTCGAGGACTTTCAGAACCACTGGCGCACGGTACATGCGGAGTTGGTCGTCAAACTCCCGAATCTCTTGGGTTATGTGCAAAACCACACTCATGCATCCGGTTACCTGAAGCACGAGCCGGATTTCGATGGCGTGGCCGAAGTGTGGTTCGATTCGACTGATGCCATGCGCGGCAACGTCGGTAGCGACGTTCTGCAAGCGATTCGCGACGACGAACACAACTTCATCGATCGGTCCTCCATGGGTACCCTGTTGACCGAGGAGGTCGTAATCGTCGACGGGCCGCGACCGCCGGGCGGGGTGAAGAGCATCGCCTTTCTCAACAAGCGCGACGACGTCACACCGGAGTTCTTTCAGCAACACTGGCGCACCCAGCACGCCAACATCGCCTCGCAAATTACCGAGCAACTACGCTATGTGCAGTGCCACTGTCGCTTGGGCATTTACCGAACGGGACGCAAGCCGCCCTTCGATGGGGTGCCGATGTCATGGTTTGCCAGCTTTGACGACTTGAAAGCATCGGGCGGTTCCGATGCGTTTCGTTTGACCAGAGCGGATGAACCCAACTTCATGGTGACCGGGCGCCTGCCTTTCAGCGTCGCCGAAGAATTGGAGATCGTCGCTCTATAGGCTCTTTAAGACCCTATAGACGGAGGCGCGGCGACAAGCGTTACGCGGTTTCGTCCGATTCTTGAAACTGCAGCGCATGCAGCCTGTAGTAGATGCCTTCGTTGGCGAGAAGCTCTTCGTGCGTGCCCAGTTCTTCGACTCGACCGTTGTGTAACACAAGCACCCGGTCGGCTTCCTGGATGGTCTGTAAGCGGTGGGCAATGAGAATCGACGTACGTTCTGCCGTCAGTTTTCTGAGTGCGTCCTGAATCAATAGCTCTGTCTCGGTGTCGATCGAGGCGGTGGCTTCATCGAGCACCAGAATCTCCGGATCGGCCGCTAGCACGCGAGCGAATGCAAGCAATTGGCGTTGCCCCTGAGAGATGTTCTGGCCGCGTTCGGACAGCTCGGTGTCGTAGCCTTTCGGCAGTTCGGAGATGAATCCGTGCGCGTTGACCGTGCGTGCCGCAAGCATGGCCTTGTCCCGCGTGATCGCCGCATCCCCGAGAGCAATGTTGTCGTAGATCGTGCCGGAAAAAATGTGAAAGTCTTGCAGGACCACGCCGATACGCGTTCGTAGGTCATGGGTGTGAATGCGATTGAGATCGATCCCGTCCAAGTAGATCTGCCCGTCGGCGAAGTCGTAGAAGCGCCCTAGTAGACGAATCAACGTGCTCTTGCCGGAGCCGGTCGGGCCGACGATGGCCAGCTTTTCCCCTGGATTGATGGTGAACGTGACGTCATGCAGGATGGGGACGTCTCGATCGTAGGCGAAGTTCAGGTTTTCGAATCGAACCTCTCCGGCCAAGCGTCGCGGTAGCGTGGCCGGTTGGGCTGGTTCGTGAATCTTTTCGTCCCAATCCAGTGCTTGAAAGATACGCTCGCCGCTCGCCATCGCCCTGAACAGTATGTTGGTCTGCTCCCCCAACACGACAATGGGGTGAATGAGCATGTCGATGAAGCGGGTGAAGAGTATGACGCTGCCGAGCGACATGTGATCTTGAATCACCGCGCCTGCGCCGTAGTAGAGAATGACGCCGATGGCGATGTGCGCCATCGTATCGTTGAACGCTCCATACACCGTCTCCCAGCGGCAGGGATGCAGCTCGTGTTGCAGGTTCTCTTCGTTGATTTTCGTGTAACGGGCGAGGTTGATGTCCTGCCGCTCGGAAAGCTGCACCACTTGCAACCCAGCCAGGTTCTCTTGCATGTTTTGATTGAGCGACGACAACGTCTGGCGCACCAAGCGGAACAGCTTTCTGGTAGCGCGTCGAAAGTAGTAGGTGATGGTGCCCATTAAAGGCAGCGCTAACAAGAGCATCAACGTCAGTTCGACGTCGATACTCAACATGATGACCAGCGCGACGAAGAACGGTACGAACTCGCCGATCAACGTGCCCATGCCGCGCAGCAGTTCGTAGAGGGCTTCGATATCGTTCGTCACCCGGGTCATGACGCGCCCGACGGCAACCCGATCGTAGAACGAAGATGGGCGCGTCTCGAGGTG
>CBDTZM010000391.1:0-3037 GCA_965364915.1 uncultured Pseudomonadales bacterium
GTCGCGAGCCGACTGCGGCACCTCGCCGTCGAGCCGCAACAAAACATCGCCGCTTTTCAGCTCGCTGTCCTCAGGCGCCTCCAACACCAAGACGCCCGCATCGACGCCGAAGTAGTCGCCCAGGTCTTCATCCAAGTCGGTCAACCGCGGACCCTTGCCGGTCAGTACGCGGTGGCGCATCTGACCGACGTCGCCCAGATTGAAATCGAAGCTGAAGTCTCTACCGAAGTTGGCAAACTGATCGTCGAGAATGTACGCCATGTGATCGGAACGGGCCTGGGTGATCACGACCGCATCATGCAACTCACCGTCACGTTCGTATTGCAGCGCGACCGACTCACCGGGTTTGACCGACTTCAGGTAGTTCGAGAGCGCGTCGTAACCGCCTTCGCCATCGAGGCGGGTCTCGCCGATGACGATCAACTTGTCACCCGACTTGAGACCGGCATCCGCTGCGCCGCTACCCGGGGTAACACCGACCAGCGCGACACCACCCCCATCGCCGTCGAGCAGTACACCAAGCATCGCGCGCTGGGTGAAGTTCAAGGCGGCATATGCTTGGCCATAGGCTTGCCGGTTGTTTTCGAAGCTCTGCTCGTGAATCTCCGCCAACCGCTTGGCCGCTTCATCGAGCTGCTTGCGCGCCTCGTCAAGCCGCGCCTCTAGCTCTTCGTTGTAGTAATCGCTCTCCGACTTACCTTCACTGGCCATCGCTAGAGGTGTTGCTAAGGCCAGCACGAGGCCACACAACAGGGTTTTTGCTAATTTGGGACACTGCATTTTCATCTCCTAATATACGGCCGGCCGCAGCAGCGCCTGACCGCGCTGGACCGCTTGCAGGTTTTGTAACAACTCGACGCGTGTGCGCCACAATTCTATTTGGCGATACGGATCGGCAGCGTTCCGTTCAGAGAGCCGCAACAGTTCAGCATCGACATCGGCAATGCGGTACACGACGGCCTGTTGGCTCGGCGAGCCAACGCCGAATCCGGCAGGCAGCAAGATTTCACTTTCCAACTGCTGCGAGCGAGTCATCAAACCCGCAAGTCCTTCGCCGGATTCCATCAGCACCGGGTTCGAAACATTACCGCCGCCGAACGGGTTCATGAGCATGATGCCAAGAGCCGTCGCCAGGAACACGCCGGCCGCCGTGGCCAACGGAAAGCGCAGCGAACGTTTCGAGTTCTTGCCGACCCCGCGTATGGCGCGCCACGTTGCAGGCGGCGGCTCGATACCGGGCAACTCGCGCAACTCATGCTTGATGGCGCGCAGCTCATTCAGCATCTCACGTGCTTCGGGGCTCGCTTCGATCTCGTTGGCTACGTCGAGATCGAGCGGTTCGCCGTCACGATGTGCAAGCAGGTCGGATAGGGCTAACGGTGGCTTTTGCATAACTTCCTCCAAACTTTCCGAGCAGCTTTGCATAGCCGCGGGCAAGCTGGGATTTTGAGTAACTGGGTTTGTGGCCGGTAAGACTGGCTATTTCCTTGTGGGTATAACCCTCCACATCGTGCAGCCACACGACCAAACGGGTCTCAGGTCCGAGACTGGCCAGTGCGCGCTCGACATCGGACAGGTCTTCCAGGCGCCGGCCACTGTTGACGTGGTCCAACGGTTCCTCGACCAAGCTGTCAGTGCGCCTCTTGTGCCAAGGTGAGCGCAACCGCATCAGACAATGGTTGACCGCGACCTTGCGCAGCCAACCGACGACGGCCTGCGCCGATCGTAGGTTGTGCGCCTGCTCGATGAGTTCGACGAACGTATCCTGTAGGACTTCCTGCGCCAAACCGCGATCCTGCAGGATGCGTTGCGCGAGGCCCAAAATAACCGGGCCCAACAACCGGTAGGCTTCGGCTTGCGCCGTTGCGTCACCGCGTTGCAATCCGCTCGCGATCTGCGGGTCGAGTTCGATGTGGGCGAAAGCGGCCATATGACTATAGATGCGCTAGCGCGCCAAAAGGTCGCAAGAAAGCAAAAAAAAACGCAGCAAGCGGCTTGACCGCCTACCGTGCAGCGGGCCGGCGTTCCGCTGCCGCCTCTGTAGCCTCCTCTGGTGAAGCCTCCTCTGGTGAAACGTAGATGGATGGTGCTTCTTTGGCTTCTTCGGTAATGCGCCTGCCCAACGCCGGATAGACGGGGATATCCGCGTCATCGAGTTCCGGCATCTTGATCTTGCGCGCCATCGCGGCTTCGAGATACGGCGCAAGGGAGCGCATCTTCTCGGCCTCTCGCTCGGCCTCACGCGCCTTGAATTCGGGCATGACCTGCTCGGCGAATAGTTCGAGGGACTCGCAAATGTGTGCATGCTGGTTCATCCCAGCCTGTTGGATGAAGGTGACCTGATCGACACCACAGGCCTCGAACTTTTTGAGGTGTTCGCGCAAGTCGTCGGGGGTACCGATGCCGCCTCGACCGCCGCTCAACGCTTGCGTTGCGTCACCGAACACCTCATCGAGTTTGGGTCGGTGTACATCTTGAAATTGCTTCCACAGATCCGTACGCCCGGGTTTGTGTTCGCCGAACCCATACAGGCTACCGAGCGCGAAGCCGAAGAATTCAAACCCTTCGAGACCACGAAGCACCGCGGTCTCCCGGTCTTCGTGACACGAGAAGCTCGACACCATGCAGATGTTCGGATTGATCGCATGGCCGATGGGCACACATTCTTCACTCTTGATGATGCCGTAGTACTCATCGACCCACGAACTCGCTTCGGTGGGGTCGACGAACGCAAAGGTCAACGCGCCGATACCCAACCGAGCCGCCATGCGAATGGTTTCGCGTTGCGAACACGCCACCCACAACGGCGGATGCGGCCGCTGCACCGGCTTAGGAACAACATTGCGACACGGCATCTCGAAATACTGACCCCGATATCCCGGATACGGGTCCATCGCCAGCATGTTGCAGATCTGCTCGGTCGCTTCCATATAGATCTTGCGCTTCTCTGCAACCGGGACGCCAAAGCCGCCGAGCTCGAGTTCGGCCGAGGACTCACCCGTCCCGAACTCTACCCGCCCTTGAGACACCAGGTCCA
>CBDTZM010000392.1:0-3027 GCA_965364915.1 uncultured Pseudomonadales bacterium
CCGACCGGGAGTTCATCAAGATCTGCGTGCTACCGATCGCCGAGGCACACAGAAAAACAAGCTTCGCGGTGTAGATCTTGCGCTCGCGCGTTTCCGCATCGACGACCTGCACGCCAGTCACCCGGCCAGCGACTGCGTCGTACTCGAGGCTCGCCACCACCGCGTTGGCTTGCAACGTGTAGTTGCCCGTCGCCTCGGCCGCAGGCAGCGTGGAACTCAAACTCGAGAAATAGGCGCCGACGCTACAACCGCGATGACAAGGGCCGCAGTAGTGGCAGACCGCCCGGCCTTCTTTCGGCTCGGTGAGCACGGCGACCCGGCCGATCGTCATCACCCGGTCCAGTTCTTCTTTAAGCTTACTTGCAACATGTTGCTCTACAACGTTGAGGTCCATGGGCGGTTGAAACTCGCCGTCCGGCAATTGCGAAAGCCCTAACTTTTCGCCGCTAACGCCCACAAACCGTTCGACGTAGCTGTACCAGGGCGCAATGTCTGCGTAGCGAATCGGCCAGTCGACCCCAAAGCCGTCTTTCTTGTTCGCTTCGAAATCGAGATCGCTCCAGCGATAGCATTGACGTGCCCACATCAACGAGCGGCCACCGACAACATCGGCCCTAATCCACGTGAACGGTTTCTCCTCGTTGTACACGTAAGGATTTTCCCGATCGTTGTTCCAGAATTGGCGGGTCGTTTCACCGAACGCGTAGCACTTCTGTTGAATCGCGTAGTCCTCGTCGTACAGGTCCCGCAACGGCAGCCCCCGGTTTGGCACCTGCCACGGCGGCATGTGTTCGCCGAGATAGTCCTTGCCGTGTTCGATGAGCCTGCCGCGCTCTAACACCAGTGTCTTTAACCCTTTCTCCGATAGTTCCTTCGCCGCCCAACCACCGGAGATACCGGAACCGACGACGATGGCATCAAAGTCTGTTGTCATTGTCCTTTCTCCAACCTTCTCAAGAGGACCAGTGGGTACCAACTTGCTCGACGGGATAGGCCCCGTCATAACTGCCGGGGACCGGATTGTAGGTAAGCGCCTGGGTCGCCCCGACTTCAGACGTGAAGTACCCGAGCACCACCAATTCGCGCAGCATCAGAAAAAACGGTTTCTCGTCCCGCAACGAACGAGCCTGCAGGTTGGCGGCACTGTCCGCACCCGCCTCGCGCGCCGCTGCTTCGAGTAATTGTGTCTGTTGCTCGATGGCGATGTCGACAAAACGAGCCGAAAATTTGGTTCGGCTGGCGGCCTGCAATTCCTCGATGCCCGCCATGAAGCGAGCTCGTTCATCGTCCGTATACCATTCAGTGACGATGTTGGTGACGAAATTCGGAACGCCCGCCGCTATCGCCCCGGGCGTATCGGTTTCCGGTAGGATGAGTTCGCTCAATCGCTCGATCACACCGGAGATCTCACCGAGAGCATCGGTCTTCCGATGCAGGTCTTCCTCGGACAACACCGCTCTGCTGCATGCCGGCGACACGCTCGCCCCTAACATGAGCGAACCGAATTTCAGTAGCTCACGACGCTGCATAACCTAGCCCTCCTCTGCCAAGGAAACGGCCCGGTGGCCGCCGCGGCGCCGCTCGCGCCACCAGATGAACCCAAAAATCGGCAACAGCATCAACGGTACGACCGCGATCGAGCGAAAAGACTCGACCGAGGCGTAGCGTGTGACCGCGGCCAATGCATCGCCGGAAAGGTACTCCAGCGCCTGAACGCCGCCGGCCGCCTCGATCTTGGCGGCGTCGTAGATAGCACCCATTTGCGGCAGAACGAACTGGATGGCGAGCCCGGCAGCAAAACCCATCAAGCCCATCAGCCAAGCACCGCCTTTTGGATAGCGTTCGGAGACACAGGCCAGCATGGTCGGATACATGTAGCAAACCCCGATGCCCCACACAGTCGCGGCAGCGAAGGCACCGACCGGCGTCGCGACGTTGGACAGTGCAAACAAACCGATGGCCGCGAACAGACTCGAGAACCAGAGCAGCCCGACGGCGCTGAACTTGTTGACGATCGGGCCGGCGAAGTGGCGCATGACGAACATCAATGCAGAAACGTACACGAGCAACACAATGCCTCTCATACCCACGACGTTCGACAACGCAAGGTCGACCCATTGGCCAGGCGCCAACTCCGAGGTGGCCGTCAACATCATGCAACCAAACCACAGCCAAAAACCCGGGGAGCGGAGAATCTCCAAATACATGTCTTTGTGACTAATGCCCGCAGCGACCCGTTCCGTGACCGGAAACAGCGACGTCGCGACCAGCCAAGCAAGAATCACCGACGGAACGACGAGCAAAGCCAAGTTCACCTGCCACGGTAATCCTAGTGCAGCCAACGCCAATCCGGCCAGCCCGCCAACCACGATTCCCGCGGGCCACCAAGCATGCAGGATGTTCAGGCGGTGGGTTTTCTCTTCCGGATACAAAGCGGCCACCATGGGATTGGTGCCTGCTTCCACGGCACCCCAGCCAAAACCCGTGAGCAGGAACCCTATCAGAATCAACCAGTACGTCAGCGGTTGCGGCTCCATCAGCGAGGCAAAAAGCACGGTGACGCTACCGGCTACAAAACCGAACGCAGCAAACGCCAACATCCGTTTCATGCCGACCAGATCGAGTATCGCGCTGCCGAGCAACAGCGTGAGAGCGAATCCCGTAAAGGTCGCACCGACCACCTCGCCGACCATCGACGCCGAGCGCGCCAGATCCAGAGGGTCGAACAACTCGACTTGAATATCTGCCGCGATATTGGCGCGCACCGCGAAACCCAGGCCGATCATGAAAATCGCCAAGTTGCCAATGATAAAAAGCCGGCGACGGTCGAGACCTGCCGAAACATCAGACATGTGTACTCCTTCCGGCGGCGAGTGTACCAGACGCAGTTGACGTCACCGGCAAAAGGTTCAAAACTCCAGTCGATCTAAAGAAGCTCGAGGGAAGTCCGAGGGGGAAGACACGATGGCCGAAGCCAACTGGAAAGACACCGGGTCGGCCTACGACCGACCGCAGGCAACCTTCGAC
>CBDTZM010000393.1:0-3027 GCA_965364915.1 uncultured Pseudomonadales bacterium
TGTTCGTTGCGGTCTTGTAGACCGGCAAGACTAACGTAGCGTTCGAGGGGCGTCGCGTAGGCGCTGATAGAGGCGTAAATGCGTTGCGCCTGCTGCGCCATGGTCTTTTCTTCGCTCGGCAGCAAGCCGTGAAGTCCGAATGCTTCTCTTTCCTCTTGCGTAAAGGCAGTACCCTTGTTCAGTAAAGGGTCACGGATAAGTTCGTATCCAGTCTTCGTGATTTGCACGGCGTAACTAACCTGTCTGATGGAAAACCGGCCAAGTATCGACTAGCTGGTCGCTACGAAACACTAACAGGTCGCCGAACTGCAGCATGACGAACTCACTTTGTGTCGGCCGTAAGAACATGTAGTCGTCGACCTGCAGGTCAACCGCTTCGGAGGTGGTGATCGGACTTTGGTTGGTGCTTTCATACAGTGGGTCCGGTACGCCCGAGGGCGATACGACGCGGGCTTTCCAGTAACCCCCGTAGATGTAGTAGAGCCGGCGCATGTTCGGGTCCCACCACGGTAGAAAATCGGCGATCCAGGGGTCACCGGCAACCTTCAGCCGGTCATAGCGCTTGAGGATCGGCGTTGCGATGAAGAACGCTGGCAAGTTCTCCGTCAGGTGGTAGGTATCGAAATCGGTCGGCTTCACGACGCCGGACCCTGCCGCCAAGTCATTCATGGTGTTGTCGGAATCGTAGATTCTGAGCGTATGGCTACCAGCGCCGTTCAACGTCAACTTGTCCACGGCAACGCCAGCATTTTTGGCTTTGTCCATGAAACCTCGGTAGATGCCTAGAACACTCCGCACAGCAGGGTCGTCGAGTGCCGCCCGCAACCCGGTGAGGTGCGGCTCGTAACCCATCAAGCCTGAGAAACTCAAGCGTTCAGAATCATCTTGAATCGTCTTGAGCAGCGGCCCGAGCGCTGCGGGTTCCGGTAACCCGCCGCGGTGCAGACCAACGTCGATCTCGAAGTTGATGCGCATCTTGACGCCAAGTTGCCGTGCCAGGGCATGGTATTGCCCCAAACGTTCCGGCGAATCGATGAGCCATTGCACTTGGTTCGCAGCATCGAACCTCGCGCGTCCGAGTTTGCGGTAGAACGTCGCGGCCGCAGACACCGGCATGGGTTTGCCCAGCAACGCGTCGGCTTTCGGGAACGCATCGGCAACCGCGTTCAAGAACGGCTGATGAAACACCATGAGCGCGTCGGTTTTTGCCCGTTGCATCACGTGTTGCAGCAACGGCACCGAGGGGAGGGACTTCACCACGATGCGGTACGTCCTGTTCGGTCCCACCGAAGTCGCGAGCACGTCGACGTTGCCATCGACACGATCCGCGTCGAGCAACATAACCGGTCGCCCCGGGCCATCTCGCTTCAACAACTCGTTCAAGCGCGAGAAGTATTCGTTGTGCGGTGCACCTCGGTCCTCGGGGCGCCAAAGCAAGACGGCACCACCCGCAGCTGCCGCCAGACTAGCGCCGCCGAACAGTAGCGACCTGCGCTTCACGCTGTCACCCCAAAGAGTTTCCTCAAGTGATCGTTCAACATACGACCTTGCGGGTCGAGGCTTTGGCGGACTTCTTGAAATTCCTTGAAACGCGGGTAGAGCTTCGTGAGCTCGGCCGCCCCGAGTGAATGCACCTTACCCCAGTGAGGGCGTCCCTCGTATTTCCAGAAGATCGGCTCGATGAGATCGAAGTAGGGCCGGAAATCTTTGCCCGCGGTGCGGTGAATGGAAATCGCGGCGTGGTCTTCATGCCCTGTGCTCATGCTGAGCCAGGTGTCATCACGCCGCACGTAGCGGTACTCCAGCGGAAAGATCACGTCGACTTCCTTGTCGATAATCGTCTTCAAAATCTCCCGCAGGCACGGCGCACCGGCATCGATGGGTACCGAATACTCCATTTCGTTGAAGCGCGTATTGCGCACGTTCGTCAAGATCTTATAGGAATCGTCAACTCGCTCCGAAGGCTCGCCCTGCCCCATGATCGAGTTGACGATCGGCAAACGGTCGCGCGGCGGCACTTTGCTGAGATCGCTGATGATCTTGGCGAACGCCGCATCCGCTTCCGGCGACGGCGGCGGGTTGTTGGTCGGCGCGTCGCTTTCATCGGTCGCGAGTACACCCGCGTAGTCCGAATGCGTGTAGGGGAACATCTCGAAGTGACGGTGTTGAGCGGCCGACTCATCGAAGCTTTCGAGCACTTCCTCGGTTTTCTGCGTCCAGCTTTTCTGGATGAGGCGGTAGGACTCGCGATTCTGCAAGGTCATGCGTGTCACCACGCCAAGCGCGCCAACGCTGACCCTCGCCGCATCGAATAGCTCAGGCGTTGCCTCACGACTCACGTCGATAACTTCCCCATTGGGTGCGATGAGCCGCAGGCCCGTTACGTAGTCGGACAGGCAACCAAACTCGATGCCCGTGCCATGGGTCGCGGTGGCCGTCGCACCGGCGAGCGTTTGGCGGTCGATGTCGGGCAGATTGAACATCGCTTGCCCAATAGCCTCCAGCGGCGCGCCCATGTCGCCGAGCCGCGTACCGGCGCCAAACGTCGCTTGCAACGCGCCCGCATCGTGCTCTATGAGCCCGGCAATTTGATCGATCACCACGAGGTGGCCATCGGTCGGCACGAGCGGGGTGAAGGAGTGACCGGAGCCGACCGGTCGTATCGTGCCGGTGGTCGTGGCCAAGAAATCCGCGAGTTCAGCCTCGCTCGCCGGGGCGAATCGGCCCTTGGGGTGAGCCACGAGCCCGCCCGACCAATTGCGCCACGGCAACGATTCGCTCGGCGCGGCCGCGACCGGCCTCACACCACCAAAGAAAGCTGCAATGGCGGCGCTGGTCAATACTCTGCGCCGGGTTATGCCCGTCATTGCGCACCTCCCGCCATGAAGTCGATCAACGCGACGAAGTCATCGCGCTCACAAGCCATACAGTAGCCGAGGGGCGGCATGCTGTTGAAGCCCTCGATGGTATGCGTGAGAAGCACTTCTCGGCCTTGGGCGAGCCTCGGTTGCCACTCCTCGACGACCC
>CBDTZM010000394.1:0-3014 GCA_965364915.1 uncultured Pseudomonadales bacterium
CCGAGGACGACGGAACTGACCGTGATGGGTGCAGCATCTGGAAGCAGCCCGAAGCGGGTTACATGGAACAGTAACGCCGCGTAGCTCAAAGCAACCACAGGCGTTGCCCAACGTGCCCAGACGCGCCCGGCCCGCAACGGCACGAGGCTGAGAAGAAGGACCCCTAGGCCTACGGCGAACGAACCTGCGCCGAAACCTTTGAGCAAACCCAACATCAGCGTCTGATGCTCCGCACTCAGCTGTTCCCAGGACGTGTTCAAGACCGCGAGGTGGTAAGGCATGATCTGTTCGGCGAAAAAGTAGCGAATCCCCTGTGCCACACACCCGATCCCCATGAGGCTGTAAAGGATGACGGGTAGACGGAAACCGATGAAATGTCGCATGGCGCTATCTACCTACGTCATTGGCCCGGGTACAAACGGGTGACCCAGATAATACCTGCCGACTAGCCCGTAGTACTGTATACGCCCCTGCACATGCTGGGTGATCACGTGCATATCCTGAAACCGGCGTTGTAGGGGGTTCGACCGGTAGATGCTGCTCGACCCGGCGACGGTGTATGCCAAGTCGAGTGCCGCTGCCGCCTCGCGAATGACATGGGTGCCCGTCATGCGCAACGCGATGCGCTGGTCGTCCGCGATAGCATCCTGATCGGCCAACTCGTCCAACACATTTGAGACAGTGTCATACAGGAAAGCGCGAGCCGCCCGCCAACGAATTTCGGCCTCGCCAATCAGCTTTTGTGCGTCCGGGTCGTCTTTGAGTACCTGCGTGCCGAACTTTGGTAGTTTGCCTTGCGCCAGATCGATAACGCCATCGAGTGCCCCACGCGCCACGCCAAGTGCAACTGACGCAAAACTGACGGCGAACGCCAAACCCGTTGGAATGCGATAGAAGACGCCATCGTGCTGTGCCACGCCGCTGAGATCCGCGACAAAGCGGTTTTCGACTTCGAGTGCATCGACGGAAAATTCGAAACTCGCGGTACCGCGCAAACCTTCCACATCCCAGGTGTCATGGAACGTTGCCTTACGCTTCGGAAAAAACGCAGCCACCCAACGTTTGCTGTCCTTCACTCGCGCTGCGCCCGTCATCCAGGTCGCATGGCGGCAACCGCTCGAAAAACCCCAACGCCCGCTCAAACGCCAACTGTCACCGACCGGTTCCGCCACACACTTGCCGGGTGGGCCGTTGGCTACCGATGTCGCAGAATCGTCCCAAATCTCGAGGATCTCCTCAGGTTGCAACCAAACGCTCGTGGTACCGATGACGGCACCCTGATTGATACACCAAGCTGTACTCGCGTCCGCTTCGGCGTACGTTTGTACGGCGCCGAGATAGTCGAGAAACGGCGTTTCCAAGCCACCGAACTTCTGAGGGATGAGTAGCCGAAACGCCCCAGCGTTCTTAAGCCCTGTGACGATGTCATCGGTCAACGAACGCGAGCTGTCTATCTCGTCGGCTGCCGCTAGGATGCGCTCACGAAAACTCAGCGCAACCGACTGCGCGGTTTCAGGCACGCAACACTGTTCCCGCGAGCGTCCCCGTCGGCTGGCCATTTTCCATGAACACCTTGCCGTTCACTAACGTGTAGTCGTAACCACTTGCGGATTGCACGTAACGTCCGGCTTGTTCTGGAAAGTCGTTCTTGTATTCCGGCAAGTGTAGTTGGACCGCATCGAGATCGATGATATTCACATCCGCAAAGGCGCCGACGCGTAGTACGCCACGGTCGCGAATGCCGAAAAGCTCTGCCGTTTCGGACGTCCACCCACGAATTGCCTCTTCGATGGATATCACGCCGCGCTCACGCACCCAGTAGGCCATCAGCCAACTCGGTGAGCTGGCATCCATGATCTGCCCAACGTGGGCGCCAGAATCCCCTAAACCCATGACCACGGTTGGGTGGGTCAGCATCTCTTCGATAGCCTGCATACTCTGGTTGAGACCCGGGAAGTACAGGACGATTCTGCCCTGCAGTTCGCGGTTCAAGTCGATAAACGCTTGCACGGGGCTAACGCCCTGGCTGTCTGCATATCCGGCGAGCGAGTTCTCGTGATCATGCGCGTAATGGACTTTGCCGTCCCGCAAAATGTAGGCCTGGGTCAGATCCAATCGAGCAGGATGCGTTGCCGCTTCCGCGATCAATGCGGCCGTCGTCGCTCCGTCGTCCAACGCAGCAAGCCGCTCGGCAAACGGTATTTTGGACAACGCCCGCCATGCCGGCGCATCGTGCCAAGGCGTGATGTGATCCAACGCAAACAAGATGCCGACGCCGCGCGAGGTGGTTTGAGGCCGCAGGTAAGCACCATCGCTGTTCTCCTCATCTGCGAACTCGATGACGCTTCGGTAAAGTTGGGGGCGGCGATTGCTATGCACCAGTCCGAAAGTCACCTTGACGTTGTTCTCACGCGACAACTGGCCCATCCAGCCAACCTCGGCGCGGGTGTTGTCCAGCACCTCGTTATCGCGTTCACCCAATCTCGCGGCTGCCTCGAACACGCCTTTGCCGTGCTTGCCTAGCACGCCGCCGATGGCCAACAGTTCGTCTGCACGGGCATAGGTGCCGGGTACGGGTCGCCCGTCCGGGACTCTATGCATAAAAGTGCGCGACGTCGAAAACCCCAGAGCGCCCGACCCGATGGCTTCGTCGACCAGTGTGCACATTTTCTCGATATCGTCTGCACTGGCAGGCTCTTCATCCAGGCTGCGCTCGCCCATCGCGTGATAGCGCACGGCGCAATGGCCCACCATGCCTCCGACATTGACCCCCTTGGGCATCGCGTCGAGAGCCTTCAGGTATTCGCCATACGTTTCCCACGTCCAGGGTAAACCCGAAAGGATGCTCTTGGCCGGAATGTCTTCGACGGACTCCATTAGCTCCGCAAGGTAGGTTCGATCCTCCGGTTTACACGGCGCGAACGTCACCCCGCAGTTGCCCAACACGACAGATGTAACACCGTGATAGCAAGAGGAAGAAGCAATCGGATCCCAAGCGATCTGCGCGTCGAGAT
>CBDTZM010000395.1:0-3013 GCA_965364915.1 uncultured Pseudomonadales bacterium
CCGCCACAGAACGGCGGTTACGGGCAAGCACATCCTTCGAACGTCCAGCACCCGGGTTGAGCCGGTCTATCCGGATCACTTCGGCGCCCATGTCCGACAACATCATGCCGCAAAACGGGCCCGGTCCGATCCCAGCCAATTCAACGATGCGGTATCCCGCTAGCGGTCCCATAAGTCTCCCCCAAGTCTTGACCAGCAAAAGGCCAAGCAGTTTACCGAGGAAGCGCACCTTTAGGGAACTGTTGTCGTGCCGTTGTCGACAGATCCTTCTTGCACACCGCTGGCAAATTGAATGCGCGCAAAGCGCGCATAGAGATCGTTGGTTGCGACGAGTTCATCGTGAGCGCCTTCGGCGATTAGTGCGCCTTCTTCCAACACGAGAATGCGGTCTGCCTGACGGACGGTCGACAACCGATGGGCGATCACGAGAATGCTGCACTTGCCTTTCAACTCGTCGATGCTCATGCGAATGGCGTTCTCGCTTTCCGCATCCAACGCGCTGGTGGCTTCGTCCAACAGCAGTATGTTCGGCTTCGAGAGTAGCGCACGCGCGATAGCCAAGCGTTGCTTCTGGCCGCCGGACAATCCGACCCCGCCTTCGCCGACGAAAGTATCGAGACCTTCCGGCAACTGATCGATGAACTGTTCCGCATGCGCCAGCCGCAACGCATCGGCAACCTCGGCCGCATCGGCTTGCGGATTGCCGTAGCAGACGTTGTTGCGCAAGGATCCTGCGAATAGCACCGGATCTTGGGGAACGAACCCAATCACCCGGCGGACATCGGCAAGCAACAGATCGGTCAAACAATGGCCGCCGAGGCGCACGCTTCCAGAGGTTGGGTCGTAGAAACGCTGCAGCAGGTCGAACAGCGTGCTCTTGCCTGCGCCGGACGGGCCGACCAACGCCACCATCTCACCAGGGGCAATGTGCAACGTCACGCCTTTCAAGACCTCCATGTCGGGACGGGTAGGGTAAGTAAAACGCACATCCTCCACCGTCAACACCAACTCGACGTCCGGCTGGAGCGTGACGGGGTCCGAAGGGTCGACGATTTCATTCGGAGACTGCATTAGTTCGACAAGCCGTTCGGTGGCCCCGGCGGCGCGTTGCAGATCGGCGTAGACCTCGGTGATGGCGCCGACCGACCCCGCGACGATGAATGCGTAGAAAATAAACGCGGCCAACTCGCCGGCGGAGGTCCGGCCTAAAATAACGTCTTGGCCTCCCACCCAGAGCATTGTGGCCACTGCCGCAAGCACCACCATCATCACCAACGCGATCAACCACGCCCGCTGCCGAATACGCCGAATGGCGACCTCGAATGCACGGGTGACGCGTTGCGTGAAGGCCAAGTCGTCCAGCGCCTCGTGATTGAACGACTGCACGACCTTGACGTGGCGCAAGGATTCACCCGCGAAGCTGCCCACATCCGCAAGCGTGTCCTGACTGCTGCGCGACAGGCTGCGCACGCGCCGGCCGAACAAGATGATGGGGCTGACGACGAACGGTACGCTCAGCAGCACGATGAAGGACAGTTTGACGTTGGTGACGAACAACAACGCCACGCCGCCGAAAAACATCAGCACGTTGCGCAACGCTATGGAAATCGACGAACCGATGACCGTCTGCAATAGCGTCGTATCGGTCGTGATCCGCGATTGGATCTCGGTCGGCAGGTTACGTTCGAAGAAGCCGGGATGTATGCGTATGAGATGGCGAAACACGGCTAAACGTATGTCGGCGCTCACGCGCTCGCCTATCCACGACACGAAATAGAACCGGACGAACGTGCCTATGGTCAGGACGATGACGAGGACCGCGAAGACCACGAGCGATTGTTCGAGCAAACCGGCAGAACCTTCCGATAAGCCCTGATCGATGACGAGCCTCAAGCCTTGGCCTATCGACAGGGTCACCGTCGCGGTGACGACCAATGCCACACTCGCGATGACGATCTGAGGGATATAGGGGCGCAGAAAGGCAAACGCCGGAAGCAAATTGGTCAGCTGTTTCGAGGTCTGTCGATCGTAGCCGTCGTCCATCGAGGCATTATCCACCGAAAGACGGGAAACTGTTATCTTCTCCCCAACGGGTAGCCAACGGCTAGCAACTCAACTTGAGGAGACAATCGATGGCTTTGGACTGTGTCGAAATCGAGACCGGACCCGACACCACTGGTACGGTGATCTGGATGCACGGCCTGGGCGCAGACGCCCATGATTTCGAACCTATCGTGCCAATGCTCGACTTGGTCGCGCCTGTGCATTTCGTGTTTCCAAATGCGCCTGAGCGGCCGGTGACGATCAACGGCGGAACGCAAATGCGGGCCTGGTACGACATCGATCCGGCGGCCGGCCCGGGTTCCGGCGATGCCGACATTCAAACCTCGACCGAACAGATCACCGAACTGATCGACCAGGAAGTCGCCAACGGAACCCCAACCGAACGCATCGTGCTAGCCGGTTTCAGCCAGGGCGGCGTCATCGCCCTGCAGTTGGGGCTTTCAATCGACGCGCACCTCGCCGGCATCATGGCCCTGTCCACCTACGTCCACGAACCCGATCACCTTATCGACCGGGTAAGCTTTGCCAGCGTCGACGTGCCGATTTTCATGGCTCATGGTCTGATGGACCCGATGATTCCCATCACCCGGGCGGTCACCTCCCGCGAGGCGCTGACCAAACTCAACTACCAAGTCGAGTGGCACGAGTACGGTATGGGCCATCAAGTCTCTCCGGAAGAAATCAATCACATCGGCGATTGGTTGAACCGCGTACTGCCACGCCTGCCATGACGACGACGGCCAAGTTACACCTGGTACCGACTGATCCCGATTGGCTGGCCGTCGTGTTGGCGGACTTCGATCTGTTTCTCAAGGACCATGCTTCGTGCGAGAAAAAAGCCTCGGGCATGGCGCTCAACATCGCGTCGCACTATCCGGACCAACCACGCCTACTCAACGCGATGGCGGAGCTTGCGGTCGAGGAGCTGACCCACTACCGCGAGGTGGTG
>CBDTZM010000396.1:0-3006 GCA_965364915.1 uncultured Pseudomonadales bacterium
ACGTCTCCCGCCCACGGAACCCTCCAGTCGAGCGTCGATTCGGCCGAACTGCTGGTCGGAGTAGGCCTCGAGGGGGACCGTTATGCGAATGCCGACGGCGGCGCCGTGTCGATCATCGAGGCCGAACAAGTCGAGGCCTTCAACGATGCCACCGGCCTTGGCATTAGCGCTGCCGTCACGGGCCGCAACCTCGTCACGCGCGGGGTGCGGCTCAATCCGCTCGTCGGCAAGCAATTCAAGCTGGGTGAGGCAACGCTCGAGTGTTTCGAACTGTGCGAGCCGTGCGCGAGTCTCGCCGCACGCCTGTCGACCGAGACAGTGACCGCAGCAGAGGTCGTCAAGGCATTCACCCACTCGGCAGGTATTCGAGCAAGGGTCGTGACTTCCGGTTCTATCGAGCCTGGCGCGCCGGTCAGCGACTAGTAACCTTCGTTCGACAGCACGACGTCGTCAATCAGGATTGTTCCGCTCGAGGTCTGGTCGAATAGCAACGTAAGACTTGTCAGTGCGGCAACGTCGAGTGCCGGCTCCACCGCTTGCCATTCTTCGAGCACAAACCGGTAGCGTTGAAACACAACCTCCGATCGCGCATTACCACCGAATGCCTTCAACTTATACAGGCGGGGCTCCACTTTCGGCAACAACGCTCGCCGCGAACTCACGCGTATCGCCGCTCGAGCCCCGTGACGGTCTTCGAGCTGCAGCGTGAAGTCGATCGATTCAGGCGGCTCGTAATCCTCGACCTCACCCGGCGCGACGCCGCTCATCGCGAGCGACATGGCGAGTGTCGTGTGCCCGAACGTTTCCAGCGCCGGTAAATCGAACCGGTACTGCGCGCGCGATGGCTCGCCGTTTTCAGCATGCCAACCAAGCATGGCTGCTGCGGTGTCCGTGTCCCGCCACTTGAGCGGTACTTCGAATTCCTTCCACAGGGCCAACCCATCCGCGGCAATGCCTACACCGGCACTCGAACCCGTGGCCACGTCGGCGTCTTCTTCGAAATCTGCCAACACCATATCGGTGGCGTCGCGAAAATGGCTGAGATAGCGTGTATCTTCCGGAAAGAAGCGGTGCGCTTGTTCAGGGGCCGCAAGCAGCCGTCGATAGCGAACGTCGTCATTGAGGGTCGCCTCGAGAAAGGCCGTGAAGACCACCTTGGCGACCGCACGTTGATCATCGCCGTTCATGATCGGGTCGAGGTTTAGAAAATTTAGCCGGGGTGCAGAATTGTCGTAGCGGCCCCAGCCGGTGTTGAATTGACCGTGATTGGCACCAATGAGATAGAAACCTGCCTTGAAGCAATCCTCACATGCGTCGAACGATAAACGTGAATAGGTGGCAAAACCGGCATACGCCGTGACATCGCCGTCATGGCTTCCGTGTATAACAAGGTAATTAACGTCTTTCGTTGGCGTATCGCGATCGCGCGGATGGTATTGATGATCCACCGGCGCAATCGCAATGACGCCGCGCAAGCCAAAATTGAAGTCGAACTTCAACGTCGCGTCATCCGGATAAGCACTCAAGCGGTTGAACACCGCCGCCTCGGAGACGGCTTCTCCGCCGCGGCTGTGCCCGACCAACACCACACGGTCGAGATCCACCTTGCCGAAGAAAGGATGTTCTGGATCTTCGTTCCAGTCGCGCCACTGCCGAAGGTGCTGCAACAACATCCAACCGCGGGCATCGCTTTCTTCTTCGAGACCTCCATTAGGCCCCCCCAACAGATCGCCAAGCGAGCTGTTGAGAAAATTCTCATCCACAGACGCCGCAATAAAACCGCGCGAGGCGAAATGCTCGGTCAGGTATTCGTACCCATCGTCCGAATAGTCTTCCATCCTATGGTTACCGTGCACGATGAGCACGATGGGGTACGGCCCGTTGCCATCGGGTACGTGCGCCCGGCCACGGACGGGCAAGCTCTCCGCTTCGACTCCCCAGAAGCGCGAACGCGCCCACCCGGCTGCGCCTTCCCAACCGTCGAGCAACTTACTACCGTCGACACTCGCGGTAACGAGATCCACGCCTTCACCAAACTCAGCTCGATGCGGGTCGTTGCCCGGCCCATAGAAATAGCGCTGCGACGTATACGCTCCAGGTTCTCCCGGATTCGGCACCGCAAGTTCCAGTGATGCCATGGGTTGCCAATGGATGTCTTCCTCCACTTGCCAACCTTCGACCAAAAAGGCGACTGACAAGACGACCAAGCCTACCGTGCCAAGCGCCAAAGCCGTTGCGTTGTGCCAACGCCCACCCAAGCGCCGCCAACTGGCAACGCCGCCCCCGAGCAGCAGCAAGACGATCAACACCCACCCGGCGTACAACGCCACGCCGAGCGCGCCGAATCCGAGCGCGGTGCTCAACGTTGCTACCAACGCTAACAGCAATCCGAAACGAAACCCCGGCCGCGCCTTCGAGATGAGTCCCAGGGTTAACCAAATACCGAACACGGCAGCGATCAGGGCGCCTACCATCGCACCGACGCCCAACCAACCGCCCAACGACGTTCCGCTCACCATGGTCAGGGCCGTCGCAGCGAGTATCAGCCAACCGCCATAGTGCAGCGCGCGACCCATGCCGTGCCAGGTATCCGTGTGGGGATTGAGTTTCGCGAGCCATCGTTTGGCCCAGTGCCACAGTCTACGCATCGTGTTAGCTCGGTTCGGAGTCGACCCTCATGATAGGCGACCTGAACGCGCCTCAAAAACCCTTGATCGTCGCCTCTTACCCACGGAAGGTCAGCCGGTAATTGTGATCCTGAAACGGTGCTAGCTGACGTGTGACCCGTTTCGATGGATAATTCTGGATACCATATGTTTCGCACAACTCAATGAACGACAGTTGCTGTCAGATTCAGATTGACGCAGGTGCTTTAGAAGAGCGCCAGCGCCGCGTACTGGTCCTGGTACTCGTGATCAACGCGGTGACCTTTCTTATGATGATCACCGCAGCCGCGTTCAGCGGTTCCTCATCGCTGCTATCCGGCGCGCTAGACAATTTCGGCGA
>CBDTZM010000397.1:0-3003 GCA_965364915.1 uncultured Pseudomonadales bacterium
CTTCGATTCGACCGGATCCTTCGACCACGGCAATCGCGTCGAAGTGGCCTTGGGCCGCAAGGTCGGAGCCGCCATCGAGATCAGTTAAGCGCATGTAGTGATACACGGCTTCGTCTACGGCACCGGCTTGTTCCTGGGCTTCACCTTGCTTGTAGACCGATGCCAACAACCGTTCCTGAACTTTGGACGCCTCGTCCGCATCGAGAGACGCGGACAACAGTTGGTGATAGGCGTCTTCCGCAACGACGAAGTTCTCTAGTTCGAACCAGCCGTGGCCAACAATGAGCAAAGCGGTCTTTTTCAGTTCCGCCTCTACACCGGGCCAGGCCATGAGAACGTTCTCGGACAGATCGACGGCACCCCTGAAGTCGTCCATCGCAAACAGACTATTGGCCGCATCAATCTGCACGGAGGGCGCGCGTTCGTCCCCAGGGAACAACGACGAAAACTCGACCTGGGCTTCGATCTTCAACCGCTTCCAGTGTTCGAGTTCGGCCTCGGGCACAGTGGCGACCAATTGTGCCAAACCCAGAATCGCCGCATAGCCAGCCTCGTTGGCGGATTTGAAACCAGGGAACTCACGAACCACGCGTTGGTACGCGGTCACAGCAGGACCGTGATCTTCGGCCTCGGTATAAACCTCGCCCAACAAGAACAGATATTCCACGACCTCATGATCGGTCGGAAACGTGTCAACCATCTGCTCGTACCAAACCGCTGCATCACGATAGGCTTGGCGGCGTTTGCGGCCCGGTTTCTCATCCAGCTGCGCATCGTTGTGGGCGAGCTTGGATACTTCCCCTAGATAGGTCTTCAAGGTATCGATGTAGCCGGCTCGTTCCGCCTCCGTGTGCAACGCCCAAAACTCGCTGTAAATCCCGTAGCGGGTAACAAATTCCTCTTTCTTCGGTCGAATCTCACTCGGAAAATCTGCCCGTACCAACGTCTGAATCATGCCTTCGTGCGCTGCCGGCGCGCGCGGGTCGAGGCCGTTGTGCTCAATGAACATCTGCCAGGTCGCGACGCTATCGAGAAACCGTTCCTTCTCCAGATAGTCATCGGCCAGCTTCTGATAAGCGAGGTATTGCCAATGCGGTCTCGACATGGCTGCCATCTGGTCGGCCAACGTCTGCGGACCGTCCAAGTAGCCGAGCGCCAACGTTACGACGCGAAAGCTGTCGTTCAGGAGTTCTCGGATAGTGGCCGGTAGGGTAGCGGCGTCGCCTTGCTCGAGGACGTCATCGATCACCGCGAAGAAGCTCACCAGGCCGGCTTCCAGATTACCGCGCTTGAACTCGGCCCAACCCAACATGTAGGTGGCGTTCTGCCAATACGGGGTGGTATCGCCCAAACGCACGACATAGCCGTAGTCGGCGCTTGCCGTTCGGAAGTCGTCGCGTGAGAAGGCTATCTCGCCGCGTCGGAAGCGTGCCTCTGCGATGTAAACACTATCCGGGTACTCGGCTACTAGCCGGTTGAGGTACGCCACGGCTTCGTCGGTTCGCCCGACAATGTCGTAGGCGCGAGCCAACTGATAGATGATCTGATCCTTGCCCTCGCCCACGCTGTTTGCGAGTAGGGTTTCGTATAGCTCCACCGCGTGTGCGTACGGATTGTCCGCCCCGGCTATGTCCTGTTCTTCGCCGATATCCATATTGAGATCGGCCAACCGTTTACCCACGGCGTGGTCTTGGCTGGGGTCGGGAATCAGACCATAGACCCGGTCGTATGCTTCCAACACCTCGGCTCGCGTCGGTTTTGCCGCCGCCGCCTTAGGCACTTCGAGATCGGGCAGGTCGTTGATCAGTCCGGCTATGTCGTCGCCGCGGGTCGCCAACTGCGGCTCGTCCGCACCGAAGAACGGCATCCAGCTGCAGCCGTTCAGCAACAGCACCGCGCCTACGACGACGACGCGCCGCATCACTGCGAGTCTCCGGCCATGGCCAGCTGATCCGTTGCTCGCGCAATGGCTATACGGGTGACCAACAAATATTGCTCGACCTGGCGCATTTCACGCTGCATGCCGGCCTTGACCTCTTGCGCGAGCATGACTTCCCGTCGATCACGAGCCGTGCGCACCTGATCGCTGATGGCGGTCGCACGATCGATGAAGCTTAGAAAATCGGTTTCGACACCGGCGACGAATTGCCGCTCTGCACCCTGTACGCGGGCAATGCGCTGATCGACGTCTTCCAGCAACAGGTTGTTTTCGTTGAGCTTACGTTGCAAGGCGCGGACCCGCTCGCTGCTCTCAACGACGAGGGTCCAAAACACGACCCCATTCAATCTCTCCAAGCGTCCGTGCCACTTGACTTGGTCGGTGGCGTTCATGCGAGCAACCATTGAACGCATCTCGGCAAGATCACCAATCAAGTCGGCTTCCTCGTCATTGGCGAGCATCAACATCCATTCCGCATCAGGCGAGGGTTGTTGTGCATCCAATGCACTCAAGCGAGTGGCAATGTCCACCGAGCGCTGCGCTAAAAGGTCGCGATTGACCAACAGTTCTCGGTCGACCAACAGCGAACGTGCCGCAGCGCTACGCCGTTTTTGCTCGTGTGACAGTTCTTCATACGCCGAGATGGTTTCCGGCAGGTGTCCCAACCAAACGTCCATACCTTCGAGTTCCCGCCACTGCAAGAGCACTTTGTGCACACGTTCGGTCGACAACCATTCCAACCAGTCGGTATGGCCGAGTTGTTCCTGCCACTCCTGCATGACGATGGACATCTGTCCGGCGTCGCGCTCAGGGGCTGAGAACACGTTGAGAATACCGCGTACCCAACTGGGGTCTTCGGACTGTCGACTCAACGCGTTGAGGCTGGTCAGCCGAGCTTCGAAACTGGCCTCGGCGTTTCGATACTGGGCCAGCGCCATCTCGCGAGACGCTAAATTTTCAAGACTGATCGGGAAACCGAGACGCGCCGTAGCGGTGGATGTCGTCCAATATTGCTGATCCTGCAAGGTCAACCAGATGCGAGCAGCAAGCTGGTAGTCTCCGTT
>CBDTZM010000398.1:0-3001 GCA_965364915.1 uncultured Pseudomonadales bacterium
CGGTCATCGCGGTGCCGACCAGCGTCGGCTACGGAGCCGCATTCGGCGGCGTTACCGCCCTGCTCGGCATGTTGACCAGCTGCGCGTCGGGTCTCTCCGTCGTCAACATCGACAACGGCTTCGGCGCCGGGTACCTTGCCAACATGATTAATCGGTTATAGCGAGCAGCGGTGTCTCCGGAACTCGATCAAAAGTACCAGGCCTTGAAGCGCGATATCGCCGCCATGGAGAGCGTTATCGTCGCCTTTTCGGGCGGTATCGACAGTTCGTTGGTGGCGTACGTGGCGGCAGAAGCGCTGGGGCGCGGTTGCCTGGCCGTAACCTCCGGTAGCGCCAGCCTCAAGCGCAGCGATTTAAAGCTGGCCGGCGAGTTGGCCGAAAAGTGGGACATGCAACATCGCGTCATCGTCACCGACGAACTGTCCAAACCCGACTACCGGGCCAATCCGACCAATCGCTGTTTTCACTGCAAGACTTCGCTTTACCAAGCCTTGGCCGACATCGCGCGTGAAGACGGGTTCGCTCACGTACTCAACGGTACGAATATCGACGATCTCGGCGATCATCGTCCGGGCTTGGTGGCCGCGACCGATTTCGGCGTGCGCTCGCCTCTGGTGGACGCAGGATTTGCCAAGACCGACATACGCGCGCTGGCCGAACACCTGAAACTCGACAACGCGCAGAAACCACAGTCGGCATGTCTTTCCAGCCGCTTTCCTTACGGAACGCATATCGACGAGGCGCTCCTCGCCCAGGTCGAGAGGGCCGAAAACGTGCTCGCAGAACTCGGCTTCACCCAGTATCGCGTACGTCATCACGAAGACGTCGCACGATTAGAGATCGCCGAGGACGAGTTACCGCGTGCTTTGGAACTGCGCGAACGCCTGCAAGACGCGATCAAGGCCTGCGGCTACCGTTTTGTCACATTGGATCTCGGCGGCTTCCGCTCCGGTTCTCTCAACGAAGGTGTCATCGAAATCGTCAACGTAGGTTGAGAACATGATCGAACGCATAGCCTTTGGCGCAACGGGCCACGAAAGTTCGAGAATCATTTTTGGTGCGGCGGCGCTAGGCGCCATGAAACAAGAGCGCGCCGACAAGACATTGGAGATTCTGTTGGAATACGGGATCAACCACATCGACGTTGCAGCAAGCTACGGCGATGCGGAATTGCGGTTGGCGCCTTTCCTGAATCAGCACAAAGACCAATTCTTCCTGGCCACCAAAACCGGCGAGCGCAGCGCAAGCGGTGCGCGCGAACAGCTGCATCGATCCCTGGACCGGTTGGGCGTCGACCGGGTGGACCTCATTCAAATGCACAATCTCGTCGACGAGCGAGAGCAACAGACCGCGCTCTCGGAGGGCGGGGCGCTGGAGGCGTTGATCGAGGCGCGGGAACAGGGTCTGGTGCGGTTCATCGGCGTGACCGGACACGGCACCTGGGTTGCCGCTCGCCATCTCCACAGCCTTCATCAATTCGAGTTCGCCTCGGTGCTACTGCCCTACAGCTATCCGATGATGCGACAGGACCTCTACGCGGACGACTTCGAGAACTTGTACGACTACTGTCAAGCGAACAACGTGGCGATGCAGACCATCAAGAGCGTCGCGCGCCGCCGCTGGGCCGACCAGGATCAAGAACCACGCTTCGCTTGGTACATGCCCCTGAAAGACGTCGAACCGATCCGTCGCGCCGTGCACTACGTGTTGGCGCGACCCGGCTTGTTCCTCAACACGTCGAGCGATGCGACTATTCTGCGCCACATCTTAGATGCCGCCAGCGAACCCCTAGCAATGCCCAACGACGAGACGCTCGAGGCGGACGTCGAGCGCTACGGGATGGCCCCCCTCTTCGTGCGCGGGGAGACTGACGAAGTTCGTTAAGCCGTCAAGCGTCGATATCCCAGTACGACCCCCGTGAGTGCGCCGGCGGTCACGCCGAACAACAGCATCAACATCATGATGTCCCATCCGGGGCGCAGTCGCGCCAAGGCATGAAAGTCGCCTCGGTGCAGCGCTTCGAACACCCAACGGGACCACTTCCGTTCGGCATCGACGGCCTGCAAGAGGCGCCCGCTTACGGGGCTGACGTACATGCGTTCACCGTTGCCGAAGATGAACCGAAACACCGGATATTCCCGGGGTTCGTGATGATCGTAGTAGTAGCCATCGCCCTCCCCGAGCAGCGCCACGTCGGCCTCTCCAGGGACGCCAAGTTCCGCCAACGCCTCCTGCATGTCGCCTTCATGCAGCCTCGATGCCATACCCGCCTTGTTGAGTCGAGTGCTTGCACCTCGCCCATCGGTCGCGACAAATCCAGTCAGTCCCAACCAATTGGCCGACGTCAAGCGCACGGTTTCAGGCGACAGATGCTCGGCGACCTCACCGAGGTCCGCGATCACCGTAGCCAGCCTGCTGGGGCTACCGCGAAGGCTGTTCGACTCGGCCTGAAAGCTCCGAGACTCAAACGCACCCCAAGGATTCATGGAAAACAGCCCGCTCACGAGCCACGTCAACGTGAGCACGCCGAAGATCAAGCCGATCCAATGGTGCCAGAGCATCCAACCACGGTGCGGGGACACGCGTCCGGAACGACCAATCTTGTATTGCTTGATCCCGATGACGAGTCCTGTGACCGTCAAGAACAGCGCAACGATCGTGAGCCAAATCACGGTCTGGCTCCACACGGCCGTGTGCTGACGCAAGGCTGTCGGGTACAACCAATGCACGACCGAGCCCAACCAATTCCAGAACCGCTCGCGCGCGGCGGTGAGCTGTACCACCTCCCCACTTTGGCTCGATACGTACCACTCACGGCCCGCGTCGTCGGCGAACTTGAGAAGCGGCCGGTGGGCGTCAAAGCTGCGATACACGGTCCATTGGTCGCGCACCAGTCGCTCTTCGAGATGGGCGCCCGCCCAGCCATGACGCATGGCATACGCCTGGCCAACCCTATCGAGTTGCTGATCGTCGATCACGTCCAGCCACTCACCGCGGGCGA
>CBDTZM010000399.1:0-2998 GCA_965364915.1 uncultured Pseudomonadales bacterium
TCTTCTGCCGGTCCTTGAGCCGTCGAACACTGCCAGCCGAACCCGCGCAGCTTCTCGACGAACGCCGCGGTTTTCTCTTCGCAATAGCCGGCTTCGTTGTTGGCGCGATAGATCGTCTGCACGCCTCCTTCCTGAGGTTTGTCGTAAAGCACCTCGCACGGTACCGGTTGGCCCGGATTGCTATAGACGATGTCGATGGTGCGTGTCAGTTCACCGTTTGAGCATTCGGCGGCCGACCAAGCAGTGGCGCTGAACATCAGCGCAACGCAGGCGGCGAATCTGCTGGCAATAAGCATGGCTGCTCCTCGATTCGGTTGGGACCGCTACGGACGATACCAGAATTGCGGTGCGGTCGTCGTTGACGCGCGCCGGGCCAGCTTGGCCCAACGGCACAACGACGCGCGGGTGTCGCGCGGGTCGATGATTTCTTCGATCTCGAAAAACTCCGCCGAGCGAAAGGGTGAACGCAACTTGTTGAGCCGGTTCTTGATCTTCAGAAGATGCGCGTCGTAGTCGTCGACCTCTGCAAGTTCGGCCTTGTACGCGACTTCGATGCCCCCCTCGATCGGCAACGACCCCCAATCACCCGATGGCCATGCCATGCGAAAGTGTTGGCTGCCGGGTTTGTGGTTGGCTGCCCCGGCGACACCGAAGGCTTTGCGAATGACGACGGAACAGAACGGCACGGGTGCCTGGCCTAGCGCGGCCAGCGCTTGCGATCCGAAACGAATGGTCGAATCTTCTTCGGACTGCTTGCCGATCAAGAAGCCCGGACAGTCTTCCAGATGCACCAGCGGCAGGTGGAACGTTGCGGCAAGATCGATGTGACGAATCAACTTGCGGCATGCATCGGCGGTCCATGCGCCGCCGTAGATCATCGGGTTCTCGGCAAACAGAGCAACCGGAATACCGTCGAACGTACCCAATCCAGTGATGATGGACTTGCCCCACTGCTTGCCGATCTCGAAGAACGAGCCCGCATCCAACACCGACTCCACGATTCGGTGCATCTTGTACACCTTGCGTGGATCTCTTGGAATAATATCGATCAGGGCCTCGTCGCGCCGCGTCGGATCGTCGTTGCTGTCGATGAGCGGCGGTAGTTCGTCGACGCTTGACGGCAGGTACTCGAGGAACCGTTTGGCTAGCGCAAACGCTTCCTCTTCGGACCCTGCCTCGTCGTCTATCGCGCCGTTGCGCGTGTGAATCTTCGAAGCGCCAAGCTCTTCTTTGCTGACGTCCCCAAGGCTCGCCCATTCGACCAAGGCGGGCCCGGCAATCATCATTTGGGCACTGGATTTGACGATCACCGAATAGTGGCTCGTGGCCACGCGCGCAGCACCAATGCCGGCAACGGAGCCGAGTGCGAGTGAAACGGAAGGGGCGATGGCCATGTGCTGAACGACAATGTCCCACCCGCGCAGCTGCGGGATGTATGTGCGCCCCGCCGTCTCGATGGTTTTGACGGAACCCCCTCCGCCCATACCGTCGACCAAACGGATGTGCGGCAAGCGCAATTCCAGCGCAAGTCCTTCCGCTTGTTGCCGCTTGCCGGGTATCGCGGCGTCGGCCGAACCGCCGCGTACCGTGAAGTCGTCGCCGGACAGGATGACCGGGCGTCCGTGTATCTCTGCGGTACCGAACACGAAGTTGCTGGGTGTGAAAGAGGTTAGATTGCCGTCGTCGTCGTACTGGCCGACACCGGCAAGGGTACCGATCTCATGGAACGACTCGGCATCGCTCATGGCGTCGATGCGTTCGCGAATCGTCAGTTTTTTGAACTCGTGTTGACGGGCGACCTTGTCCGGGCCGCCCATCTCGTAGGCGAGTGCTTCCCGGGCTTTGAGTTCCCGGATCTCGTCTTCCCAGCTCATTGGAGAGCCTCTGCGTGGGAGAGCGGACTAAGCGCGAGTCCCCGTGAAAGTGGCGTTGCCGAAACTGCCGAGCTTGACGTCGCCCTTGAGTTCGTCGCCTTCGACGCTTGCCGAGAACTCGAGCGTCATTGCCATCGGTGAGGTGATGTCGGCCTTGAAGGTCAACGCGTCACCGTCGACGGTGCCGTCTTGCAACTCGATCTCGCCTTGCGGGCTCTTCAACGTACCGGTCAAGGTGTTGCCGTCGGTCTTCAACTCCATGGTGCCGTTCTGGGCGCCCATGGGGGTGTTCATTGTGGTGTTCCAAGTACCGTCTGCACTCATGCGTCTCTCTCCCCTAATGATGGTTGAAATCTGGTAACAGTACTCCCTGTCCGCCTACGGCAGGCGGCCTTAAGGGCGATTTGGCAGTATGTCACAGGAAGTTGACCGGGTCATTAGGGGGCGCCACACTGCCCGCCCGTGACCATCGGTACCCTCAACGAAGGACCTCTGCATCACGCCTTGAAAGCGTTGTACGGTGGCGGGGGTGCAACCGAGGTGCCTATCGAAGGCTACGTCGCGGATGTACACGGCGACGATGGCGTGCTCTACGAGATTCAGACCGCCGGCTTCGGCAGCCTCAAGCAAAAGCTGGCGCGCCTGCTGGAGTCCTACAAGGTCGTATTGGTGCATCCGATCGCAGAGACGCGCTACATCGTGAAACTCAGCGAGGACGAACTTGCTACCAAGCGCCGCAAGTCCCCCAAACGGGGGGCGATTAGCCACGTGTTGGACGAGTTGGTCAGCATACCGACCCTGCTGAACCACCCCAATTTCGAACTCGAAGTCGTGCTCATCGAGGAAGAGGAGTTTCGCATACACGACCCAACGCGCGTTCGACGGCGCAACGGATGGCGCGTTGTGGAACGACGATTGGTCGAGGTGAAAGAGCAGGTGCGCATTCGCAGCATTGACGATCTGTTCGGTTTGGTGAAGCACCCGTTACCCGATGCCTTCACGACACTCGACCTGGCGGACGCCATGGAGGAACCGCGCTGGTTGGCGCAGAAATTGGCCTATTGCTTGCGGGAAGCGGGGGCCATCAACCTCTGCGGGAAGGACGGCAATTCACTGAAATACCG
>CBDTZM010000400.1:0-2994 GCA_965364915.1 uncultured Pseudomonadales bacterium
CATCGTAGTGGGTGTGAATATCGACAAACCCCGGCGTGACCAATGCGCCCGCCGCATCGATCTCGCGGTGGCCGGACCCGCTGACTGCGCCGACTTCGACGATGCGCGATCCCTCGATGGCAATATCCGCCGACCGCGCCGCAGCGCCGCTGCCATCGATCAGATTGCCGCCGCGAATCACCAGGTCATGCTTTGCCATGCTTATTGCCTCGCCAATCGATCGGTTGTATCACACCCCCATCGCGCTGTCAGCCGAGCCGCTCGTTCACGAATGCGGCCATCTCATCGAGCGCTTCCTGGCTTTCCGGAACGGCGAACAACTGCCAAACGTGGATCAATCCCTCGCCGATCGACAACGTCACGTCGACGCCCGCCGCCTCGGCCTTCGCCGCGACTCGCACCGCATCATCGAGCAGCACCTCGCGCGTTCCTACCTGAATGAGCAGCGGCGGCAGTCCCACGTAGTCACCGTGCAGCGGCGATACCAGCGGGTTGCGTAAGTCGTTGGGCGCGTAGGCGGAAGTCATGTTCGACAAGCCCTCGCTGGGAATGATCGGATCGTCTACGGCCCCGGGCTTTGCCGAATCACCCGTGATCTCGAGGTCGGTCCAGGGTGAGAAACACACCGCGCAAGCCGGCAGCGGATCACCCGCGTCCTTTAGTACCAGCAACGTCGCAAGCGCTAAACCACCACCGGCAGAGTCTCCGGCAATGACGATCTGGTTGGGGGCAACGCCTTCATTCAACAGCCAACGATAGGCCATGGTGGCGTCGTCGACCGCAGCGGGAAACGGATTCTCCGGCGCGAGGCGGTAGTTGATCACACAAACGCGTGCCCCCGTGGTTCGCGAAATTCTCGACCCGAGTTCCCGGTACCCGACATTGGAACCAATGACATAACCACCGCCATGTAGGTACAGAACCACGCGGTTTTGGTCCGCGCCCGGTGCTGTGACCCAGTCCGCCGCAATATGCTCGATCTCGAACGAGTCGATCGTAATGTCGTCGGCAATCGGGAACATGGCAAGCAGGTCTTCAAACCCCTGCCGCTGTTCCTCGATCGTCGGCGCCCCCAACACTTCGTTGGCGGCCAGCTGGGCCACGAAATCTTCATGTTCTTTGCTCGGCATCGTTCCTTCCTCCAAGTTGAAGCACCAACAGTACAACAAATCTGCGCTATCCTGCATGACCTAAGGGGAGAGACATGAAAAAAGCCGCCATCATTCTGATCGTCGTAGCAAGCGTGATCGTCATCGGTGTGAACTGGTTTCTCAGCAGCCTTACGGCACCGCTACCGCCGGCCGAACGCGACAACACAACGCTGCGGTCAACGGAAGCCGGCGAGGTGGTCGGTTTCATCGACACCTTCGGCGCGCGTGCGTGGATGGGCGTTCCGTTTGCAAAGCCGCCGATAGGCAATCTGCGCTGGCAGGCCCCTGAACCACCACTCAAAGCCGCGTCGGTCACCGAAGCTCTCGCGCCGGGTTCCATGTGCCCGCAGTTTGCATCGGTATTGAGCACCATCGTGGAAAATCCACTGAGTGCCGACATCGACGGGTCACGCCTCGTCGGAGACGAGGATTGTCTGTACCTGAACGTCTGGTCACCGCCCAATGCCCGCAAGCTGCCGGTGATGTTCTGGATTCACGGCGGCGGCAACAGCATCGGTCACGGCGGCACTTACATCGGCGCCGGCCTGGCGACAGCGCACAACGTCGTGGTAGTGACGATCAACTACCGTCTCGGCATCCTCGGATGGTTCAATCATCCAGCGCTACACCATGGCGATCCTGCGGACGATTCCGGCAACTACGGAACCCTCGATGTCGTGCGCGCGCTGGAGTGGACGCGCGACAACATCTCGCAATTCGGCGGCGATCCCGACAACGTCACCGTGTTCGGCGAGTCCGCGGGTGCGGTCGACACCCTTGCCATGATGGCCTCTCCACTTGCGAAGGGTCTGTTTCACCGTGCCGTGTCACAGAGTGGCGGCTTCTCGGTGACCTCCCTCGCGCAAGCCCAGAACTACGTCGACGAAGGCGGCCACCACACGAGCGCGCGCGAGTTGACCAACCAGTTGCTCGTTCTTGACGGCATCGCCGACGACACCGCTGGCGCACGCACGTTTCAGGAAGACTGGTCGAACGCCGAGGTCCGCGACTATCTCTATGGAAAGTCTGCCGAGGACATTTTCCGCGTTCTTGACGGTGGCGGCTTCGGCATGACCGATACGCCCGAGATTTTTGGCGACGGTTATGTGTTGCCCGACCTCACCACCGATGAGATCTTCTCCAGCTTGAGCAACTACAACGCGGTACCGGTGATCTTAGGTACCAACCGCGACGAACCATCGACCTTCATGGCTCTCAACCCCGCCTATATGGAGACGACGTTCGGTATCTTCGCCTCGCTGAAGGATGCCGACAGCTACCGGCGCCAGGTGCACTATGGCGCACGATCCTGGAAGGTACGCGGCGTCGATCGACTGGCCGAAGCGATGGTTGCGTCGGGCCATCGCGACGTCTATGCATACCGTTGGGACTGGGACGAGGAATCCAGCGTGCTCGGCTACGAGCTGGACGTGGCACTCGGTGCCGGACACGGACTGGAGATCGCCTTCGTGTTCGGCGAGTTCGAACGCGGACTAGGACTGGGCATCATCTACCCGGACGACGAGGACCAATGGGCACTATCGAAAAGCATGACGTCTTACTGGGCGCAATTTGCCCATAGCGGCGATCCCGGTCGAGGCCGGAGCGGCACCGAAGTACCGTGGCTTGCCTGGGGCGAGGACGGTAAATCGTCGATCATTCTGGATTCGCCAGGGGGTGGGGGCATTCGCATGGACGACGAAGTCGTCAGCTATGCATCGCTAAAGGCCGAGATCGTCGCCGATAGCTCGTTCGCCGACGCTGCCGAACGATGCGCAACGTATGTCCGCAACATTCGACGAACCGATGCATGGGACCGCGACGAGTACGACGAAGCAGGATG
>CBDTZM010000401.1:0-2985 GCA_965364915.1 uncultured Pseudomonadales bacterium
GTCTCCCAAGGGTTCAACGATCCCCGGGTTCCCGCTAGCGAAAGTGCGCAGTTGGTGGCCGCCTTGAAAGACCGCCGCGTGCCGGTTTGGTATGTCGTGGGTATGGATGAAGGCCACGGCTTCCGTAAGAAATTCAACCGCGACTACTTGAGCGGCGCAACCTGGTTGTTCATGGAACGCTTCTTGTTGGGGAACCCTTGACCGTCGCGATCGGCATGATCGTCAATCCGATGTCCGGCCGCGACGTGCGGCGCTTGGCGGCACGCGCGACCAACATGACCCATGAAGCGAAGCGTGATCTCGTCGCTCGTGCGGCGGCCGGTGCCGATGCCGCAGGGGTTACCGACATCTATGTGATGCAGGAACCGTTTCGAATCGCCTCGGCGGCGCTCGAACACATGGACCTCGACGCTCGTGTGCACGTGTTGGCGCACAAACCCAGCAACGATGCCAGCGATACCGAGACGGCGGTTGTGCGCTATCTGCAGGCCGGTTGTCGGACGCTGATATCCATCGGTGGCGACGGTACCAACCGCGCCATCGTCAGGGCGCTGATGAACATGGGTGCGAGTGCTGAGGACGTGCACCTCATCGCCTTGTCGACCGGAACCAACAACGCGTTTCCGGTGTCGGTGGAACCCACCATCGCGGGTTTGGTAGCCGGTTACCATGCCTCGGGACGGTTGCTGCACGCCGACCAGGTGAAGCAGCGCGCGAAGGTGCTGCATGTCCGGATCGGCGAGATTCGTGACGTTGGTCTGATCGACGCAGTGTTGTTGCGGGATGATCATGTCGGCAATCTGTTGCCGTTCGACCCGGCGCGCCTGGTTCGCATACTGCTCACGCGGGCTGAACCAACGGCTATCGGCATGTCGCCGATCGGTGGTTTGTTGAATAGGCTGAGCGCGGCCGATGACGAGGGACTGCTTGTCGAAATGGGTGCTGGCATACGCTTCAAGGCACCGTTGTCTCCTGGCTTGTTCCGGGAAGTCGAAGTGCAGAGCACGACCCGGGTTGGCTTCGGCGAGGTCGTGCCGTTCCAAGGACCCGGGGTGCTCGCGTTGGATGGCGATCGCGATCACAAACTTGGCGCCGGCATGCATGCTTCGATTGCGCTCGAGCGCGACGGCCCTTGGCTTCTGGACGTCGAGCAGGCCATGCGTTGGGTGGTAGCGCAAGGTATTATCGGATCTCGCCATTCGGTAATGTCGGCATGATCATCAAGCCTCGGATTCGTGGTTTCATCTGTACCACGGCCCACCCCCGTGGCTGTGCAGCGCACGTGCGGCAACAAATCGATTACGTCAAACGAGCTGGTAGCATCGACGCAGGCATCGAGAATGCGTTAGTGATCGGGTGCTCGGGTGGCTATGGCTTGGCGTCGAGGGTTGTCGCGGGATTTGGTTGTGGGGCGAAAACGCTCGGCGTGTCATTCGAGAAACCGCCGAGTGAAACTAAATGTGCCACGGCGGGTTGGTACAACAACATCGCGTTCGAAGAGGCCGCGGCGGTAGATGGTTTGTACGCAAAAACCCTCGACGGCGATGCTTTCTCGGACGAGATGAAAGCGACGGTCATACAAACGCTCAGCGAAGACGTCGGTCAGATCGACCTGCTGATCTATAGCCTGGCATCTCCGGTGCGCCTGCACCCGCGTACGGGGGTGCTACACCGGTCCGCCATCAAGCCCCTGGGCGACGCCGTTACGATGAAGTCGCTAAAGGTCGATAAGGGAGAAGTGCACGAGGTTGCACTCGAACCCGGCGACGCCGACGACATCGCCAACACCGTGGCCGTCATGGGCGGTGAAGATTGGCAGTTCTGGATTGACGAGTTGCAAGCAGCGGACCTGCTGGCAACCGGCTTCCGCACCCTGGCTTATACCTACCTCGGCAGCGAGCTCACCTGGCCGATCTACTGGGAGGGTACTCTCGGCAAGGCCAAGGAAGATCTGGACCGTGCCGCAGCGAACATTACGACCCGGCTAGCCGATCTCGGCGGTAGTGCGCGTGTCGCTTCCCTCAAAGGGGTTGTCACGCAGGCGAGCAGCGCCATTCCCGTCGTGTCGCTCTACATGTCGTTGTTGTTGCGCGTCATGAAAGACCAAGATCTGCACGAAGATTGTATTCGGCACATCTACCGGTTGTACGCAACGCAACTCGCGCGCGGCGTCCAGCAACGCCTGGACGCGACAGGCCGCATTCGGGTAGACGACGTTGAACTCTCGGATGCCGTACAGGGCGAGATCAAACGACGGTGGCCCATCGTCACGTCGGAGAACTTGTCGGACCTCGGGGATCTCGAAGGTTATAAGGACGACTTCCTCAAGATCTTTGGCTTTGGTCTGCCCGACGTCGACTACGACGAAGATCTGGACCCGTCACTCGGCCGCCTTGGATAGCGCACACCGCTTGACGACAATCGCTCTGGTTCGACACGCGGGCGTCATGATGCAATCGCGGGATGCAGAATCGTACCCTTGCGGCCAACGCTCGAGGCTTTCGGTATACGTGCTATCCCTTGGTCGTGCTGGCATTGCTGATTCTCCAACAACCGGGTTGGTGGCAATCGATCGCGGCTTTGGTATGGGGTTGCGGGTGGCCGCCGTTGATCGACTGCTTGCAACGCGGGCTGCGAGTTCGTGCCATATTGCGTTGGCATGTCGTCGAAGCGGGATTGGCAGCCATGCTGTTGGTCGCCACCGGCATGCCGCCGGTGCTGCTTGCGGCCGTCGGCATCGCCATCGTGGTCAGCAACGCCTTGCAAGGGGGTATCGAACAAGCGCTACGAGCAGCGGCAGCAATCGGGATTTGCAGTGCATCCGCCGTTGTGGCCATGGATTACGAGGCGGTATCGCGCAATCTTTCGGTCGATGTGTTTGCTGGCTTGTTCGTGCTGATCTACTGCACGGTGCTCGGGCACGTTGCCTATGTGCAGGCATTACAGCGCCACGGCAACCAACTCGAGATACGCGCGTTGAATGCG
>CBDTZM010000402.1:0-2969 GCA_965364915.1 uncultured Pseudomonadales bacterium
GTGAGTAATTTGATCGTCGCGTATCAGGGCGAGGTCTTGCATACCTATCAAGGCGGCGAGGCCAGCCGATATACATCAAGGGCCGACGAAATCACCGGCACGCTGCTCTATCGAACTCGACTCACCGCGCCGATCAACGACATCGAACTCATCTTCGGATTCACGGAGTTGCCTATGGGCCCGGGCGGCACGCTGATCGCCTGGACGACGCTTACGTTCCTCGCGCTACTGATAGGAGGCTTCACGTTGATATACCGCCTAGGTTTGCGACAGATCGAACTAGGCGAACAACAACAAGATTTCGTGTCGGCCGTCAGCCACGAACTCAAGACGCCGCTGACCTCGATACGCATGTACGGCGAAATACTGAAGGCAGGCTGGGCGAGCGAGGAAAAAAAGCGCACATACTACGATTTCATCTTCGCCGAAAGCGAACGGCTCACGCGGCTCATCAACAACGTTTTGCGGCTAGCGCGTTTCAATCGCAACGGCACGGATCTCGAGCTTCGCACGCTCACGGTAGGCGAGCTCGTCGACGTGGCACGTTCAAAAATCACCGCACATGTCGAAGAAAGCGGATTCAAGCTCATCGAACAACATGAGGATTCGAATTTGTCGCTTATCGCCGATACCGACGCGTTCGTGCAGATCACCATCAACCTGATCGACAACGCGTTGAAGTTCTCGGCCACCGCCAGCGACAAGCAAATCGACTTCCGCAGTCGGCGACGCAACGCCTTCGTGGAGTTCACCATACGCGACTATGGTCCCGGCGTACCAAAGGATCAGATGAAAAAGATCTTCAAGCTCTTCTATCGTACCGAGCGCGAACTGACCCGAGAGACGGTCGGCACGGGTATCGGGCTCGCGCTGGTACACGAACTGGCAACGGCCATGGGCGGCAACGTAGACGTGAAGAATGCGGATCCCGGCGCCGAGTTCCGAGTGCGGTTGCCGTTGGAATCTTCGTAACAGCAAACACTCGATCGCTTACCGGATAGTTGGGATAATTGGGCTCGATGAGCGAGACACATTTCACGAGCACTGAATCGATCGACGTTCGGCCGGCCCCCGTGGTAGAGACGGACCGCATTCAGTCGCTGGACGTCCTGCGCGGTTTCGCCCTCTTGGGCATCTTGTTGTTGAACATCCTCGGTTTTGGTCTGCACTCCAGCGGCTATTTCAATCCGCTCGTGGGCACCGGCGACAACGTCGCACTCAATCTGGGTATTTGGGCAAGCGTCGACGTGCTTTTCGAAGGCTCGATGCGCTGCTTGTTCTCCATGCTGTTCGGTGCCGGCGTGGTGCTCTTCGCGTCGAACAAGAGCGGCGTACTGCACTACAAACGCAACTTCTGGCTGCTTGCATTCGGCTTCTTCGACGCCTACGTACTGGCGTGGAGCGGCGACATTCTCATTGTCTATGCGCTGGCCGGGGCCGCTCTGTATCTCGTGCGCAACAGTTCCCCGAAACGGCTCATCATCAGCGCGGCTGCGCTGATCGTACTGATGTCCGCATTCAACGGCGTCATGAACTTCGGCATGGGGTACGCGCGCGAAGCGTCACAAATCATCGAACACGCCGGGCCAGACGCCGACATAAACGAGGGTATCCGTCAAAGCGCACTGGTCTGGGACGACTTCATCGAGAGCTACGCGCCGACCGAAACCGAGACAGAGCTGATAGCAAGACGCGGTAGCTACGCGAGCGTATTCGTCTTCACCGCAGCGGTGATGACCGAAATACTCACGTTCGTCATTCCGGTCATTCTGTTTTGGGATGCGCTAGCGATGATGTTGCTGGGGATGGCGCTTTTCAAGATGGGAGTTCTGGACGCATCGCGAACCACCAGCTTCTACGTCCGGTTCATGCTGATCGGATTTACCGTGGGACTCATCACCAACGTTTATGAAGTGGCGACCGGTTTCGCGTCCGGTTTCGACGTTGCGTCGACTTTTGCCTACATGAAACCCAGTTATCACATCGGACGCTTGGGCATGGCGGCTGGGTATCTCGGCCTGGTCATGTTGATCTGCAAATCTGCCTGGCTACCCGCCACCAGAAGGCGATTAGCCGCCGTCGGGCGTATGGCGCTGACCAACTACCTTTCGCATTCACTGATCGCACTATTCCTATTCACCGGCGCCGGTTTCGCGTTGGTCGGGACATTGGAACGCTGGGTGCTGTACCTGGTGGTCTTCGCCATCTGGGCATTTCAGCTATTTTTCAGCCCATGGTTGCTTGAACGCTACCGCTTCGGTCCCGTCGAGTGGCTGTGGCGCGGGCTCACATACGGAAGCTTGCCGGCCTTGCAACGATAGGCGTCCGGCGAGACACTGCCCAACCCAAAGGGAGGAATAACAATGAAAAAGGCAGTTTCAACCATGTTCGCTACACTGTTGCTCAGTGCGGCCGCTTCGGCAGTCGGCGAAACAGACATCCGCGTCATCCTGACGTGTACGTTGAACGACGGCAAGACGATGGACGACGTGGCGGAGGCGAACGGGGCTTGGGTCAAGTACCAAAACCGTGTCAACGAAGGCGCCACCATTCGAAGTTGGGGCGCAGAGTCGATCGTTGGCGACACGGGGTTCGTCTACATCGATTCGTATCCGTCACTCGAAGTCTGGTCGGCAGCTCGCGACGCGATGGAAGCCGAGGAAGGCGTGGCGATCGGTGAGGCTCTGGACGAGGCGGCCGAGTGTTCGTCCAGCAGCTTGTATGAAGCGACGGAGCACTAGCACAACTCAATTTCGGTACGTCGGTACGTCGACACCAGACAGTTGAACGTTATTGCGCGGCCTCGCGAACCCGTGCTGGGGTAAACGGCATGTCGCGCACGCGTACGCCGACCGCATCGAAGATGGCATTGGCGATCGCCGCCGGCGTGGGGCCGGTACTTGCCTCCCCCGCGCCCATCGCCTTGTCGTGGCGCCGGTCCACCAAGAACGTTTCGATCACCGGCACAT
>CBDTZM010000403.1:0-2960 GCA_965364915.1 uncultured Pseudomonadales bacterium
CATCTGCTCGATTGCTGTGTCGAAACGGACAACGGGACGGCCGTCGTCGTGACTCGCGTCGATCGCGCGAATGACTGCCGGCACACACCCGCCGTCATCCAATCCGTGGTGGGCCGTTGCATCAAGCCGCGCGGTGACATGCACTATCAATCGGGCCCCATTTCGACGGTGGCCGGTCATTACGCAAAGGACATTCTGTGGCCCAATGCCGGTGTAGGACCGCAAGACATACAGGTAACCGGGTCTTACGACGCCTTCACGTTTACCACGCTTCTGCAACTCGAGGACTATGGTTTTTGCAAGAAAGGAGAAGGCGGGGACTACGTAAGCTCGGGCGCGATGCGACTCGGCGGCGAGCGGCCGAACAACACCAGTGGAGGCCATTTATGCGAAGGCTACACTCACGGCATCAACATGGTGATCGAGAACGTGCGGCAGTTGCGCCACGATGTGGACGATAGCTGCCCGCTCGGACCCGATGGTAGCCGTCAGCACACCTTCGACTACGCCGAAGGCGGCTGTCGTCAGGTGCCGGGCGTGGAACTCACCGCCAATCTGGGTTGGGGTACGCCGGGTATTGGTTCGGCCATGGTTATGGCAAGAGGAGGTTGAGCATGGCATTGGAGGGCGAATACCTGGGAATGCCCGTGCACATCGACGCAATCGATCGGGAACTCTTCGACTTCTTCAGCTATTGCGGCCAGCATGAGTTATGCGTACAGCAGTGCGCGAGCTGCCACTTGAAACGCTTCCCGCCGACGACTGCCTGCCCGTTCTGTTCGCATCCCGAATCGACCTGGGAACGCCTCAGCGGGTGCGGGGCCGTTTACTCCTACGGTGAAGTACACCATGCGATCCAGCCGGTGTTCAGGGCTCACACACCCTACCTATTGTTGCTGGTGGAACTGGACGAGCAGCGCAACGAACCTGAAGAATTCGATGGGCTACGGGTGCAGGGCAACCTGGCTACTGCGGATGCCGAACTGGCGCCCCCGGATCTCGTCCGTCAGGTGGGTATCGGCACCAGGGTAAGGGTCCTGTTCAAGACCATCGGAGACGGTCTTGCGGTTCCGCTATGGGTGGTAGATGAGGCGGCAGAGCAACCGGAAAACCCCTGGCGGTATCCCATAGAGTAGGCGCACAACGGCGGCGAGCCCAGGAAGGAATTCCACGGTTGAGCGAGAACAACCCGCGGGTACGATCGCCTCTTCAGGTCACGACGGCTCGACAAGGGGCACGTAGTCGTATTCGCCGATGCCCTGTAGTACGAGGAATGTCGCTGCCTGTTCGCCACCGTTGGTTACTAGGTGGGGGCGTCGAGGATCAACGGAGTAGGTATCCCCCGGACGCAGCTGCGCTTCCTCTTTGGGTTCGCGCATGAAGATTGTGATTTCTCCCTCTAGCACGTAAAAGGCGTCCTGTATGTGGCTATGGTAATGCCAAGGTACGTTCTGAGTCGGGGAGATCTGTAGCTCGTTTATGCGAAATCCGGGCCGCTCTGCGTGACAGGCACGGCGTTCGACTTCGTAAAGATGGCTTGCATCCTTGAGGGGTTCCATCGATGTGATTCCTAGGCTTACGGGTGAATTGACTCAGTACTCGGACGCGGGTCGACTATCGGCCATGAGTTTGTCCAACTTCCGCTGCGCGTCCTTCGGCCGGGCGAGATCCTGCACTTCCAGCATCTCGCATTCATCCTTCACCATTTGCTCGATATTGACAGGGTAGTGCTTGCAGTCGTCTGGGCGATCGTAATAGATACGACACATGTATTTGTTTTGGTTGGGAAGTTTGCGCAGCCAGGGACATCGCACCATCGGCTTGCCGGTGGTGGGGCTTATCCAGATTTTGCCGCTACTGACGTAGCGTGCTATCTCTGGTCTGAAGGTTTCCCACCATTGAATCTCGCTTGCTGAAGCGGCTAGACCGCCGTTACTGTAGAGGGTGCAGCATTTGCCGCACTGATTGCATGCTTTCACGGAGTGTTTCGACTCTTTGTCAATTTTTGATGGGTCGCTGCTGGAAGATTCTCACCTTTAGGAGGCTGAATTTGAAGTCCAAAATGCTTCGGGTTGTTGCGCTAGCGATCCTGTGCTCATTGCCGGCCGCCTGCCAGGTGGAAGTCGACGGCGAGCAGGCGCGGGGTCCTTCCTTCTCGATCAGTTTCGACGCTGCGCTAACCGCAACCGATCAGGATGGCCGCTTGTTACTGTTGCTGGCAACTCACGACACCGAAGAGCCCCGATTCCTGATCAACAACTCAGCCGACACGCAGCTAGTCTTCGGTATAAACGTCGAAGACTGGCGGGGCGGTACGGATGTCGTGGTCGATGCCCGCGCCATCGGCTTTCCGTTGACAGATTTGTCGAAACTACCGGCCGGCACATACTACGCCCAGGCGTTGCTGAACCGGTACAAGGATTTTCACCTTGGCAACGGCAAGGTGGTGAGCCTGCCGCCCGATCGCGGCGAGGGACAACGCTGGAATCGCAAGCCGGGCAATTTCTACTCAGAACCGTTACCCATCGTCGTTGGAGCATCGGGAGCGGGCGAATTCGCGCTAGTACTCGACCAGGTTGTGCCGGACATCGAACCGCCCGACGACACCGCGTACGTCAAACACATCCGACTGCGTAGCGCCCTGCTGTCTGATTTCTGGGGTGAGGATATTTATCTTGGCGCACACGTGCTACTGCCGAAGGGATTCGACGAACACCCGGACGCACGCTACCCGCTGATGGTCTTTCACGGTCACTTTCCGCAAGACTTTGGCGGTTTTCGCACGGAACCACCCGATTCCGACCTGGCGCCCGAATACAGCGCCCGCTTTGATCTAGATGGTTACAACATCATCCAACAAAAGGAAGCCTATGCCTTCTATCAAACGTGGGTAAGCGACGACTTGCCGCGCTTCATCGTGATCGAGATCCAGCATCCGACGCCGTATTACGACGATTCCT
>CBDTZM010000404.1:0-2958 GCA_965364915.1 uncultured Pseudomonadales bacterium
GCAAAAGCAGTGTTAGGTTTTCGGAGGGTGTTTTTTGACCACCGCTTCGTTCACGTCGGTTCCCCACCCAGGACGTGACGGAACGATCAGATGTCCGTCTTCTATTTCGGGCGGGTGGGTCACCAGTTCGTCTTTCCACGGCACGTCGTCGATATCGATTTCCATGATGCGAAAGTTGGGAACGGCCGCGCAAAAGTGTGCACTCATCATCGTGCACAGGTGGCCGTAGAAGTTGTGCGGTGCGACGTTGACCTCGTGTGCATCGGCCATCGACGCGATCTTCGCCGACTGCCAGATGCCGTTCCAAGGTACGTCGATGATCGCGACATCCATCGATTGACGCTCAAAATACGGACGAAATTCGCGAGCACCGTACAACGATTCACACGATGCCAAAGGCATGGGCGTGTGATCGCGAATGTAGGCCAGCGCGTCGGGATTGAACATGTCCAGTTCGGCCCAGAAAAGATCGTAAGGCTCGAGCGCTCGCATGACCTTGATGTAGCCTTCGGTTTTGAAGTTGAAGTTGAGGTCGACCAGGATGTCCACTTCCCGACCGGCGCCCTCCCGCAGCGCCGTCATTTGTGCCTGCAAGGCGGCGATCAGATCGCTTTCCGCGTTCAGCGCGGGCGCTTGCGGAATGCCCAGCCGCCTCGCGAACCCAGGGCTATGCACGTAGTTGCGCTTGCCGAACATGTACATGTTGCACTTCAGTGCGGTAAATCCTGACTCGCGCACCTCGGCGCCCAAGCCGACCAGATCATCGACGCTCTCGAGCGTGGGTTTGCCGATGTGCTTGGCCGTCGCCTCATGCATGCGGTAGGTGCCGCAATGGGACCAGTAGAGTCGTAGCCGATCGCGAATCGCACCGCCTAGCAGCTCGTATACGGGCACGCCCAGCGCCTTGCCTTTGACGTCGAGCAACGCGTTCTCGATCGCGGCTATGGCTTGAGCATTGATGCCCCCAGGTGCTTGGCGGGTCATCGCATACAAGCGTGCGAATATCGGTTCGTGACCTAGCGCGTTCTCGCCGATGACAGACGGCGCAAGCTGCTCGATGACATGGGTGACGCCTTTGCTGCCGTAGGACTCGTTGTACTCGCTGTAACCAACGAGCCCATCGTCGGTCGTGATCTTGAGAAAGGAGAACACGCGCCATCCGGCATCGCAATGTAGGGATTCGATTTTGGCGATCTTCATGGCAAATCGTTGGCAGTTGGCGGCCAACAACCATGGCGAACGCGATACGAAAAAGCAACGGCGGGCGACGTCGCGGTCTAAACCTTTCTCGTCTTTGCTCCATCTAAAGATCATCTCTCGCATCCAACGATCACGAGGAGCCAAGTCCCATGAAGAACATCAAGACAGTACTGATCGCAATGTTGCTATTGCCGGTCGGGTGGCTACCTGGAACTACCCTGGCGACGCAATCAGCCGCTACGAAGACGCAAAGCGTCAGGTTGCAAGCGTTGAATGACGAATTCCTAGTGAAAGGGCTCGAGCAGGAATTTTGGCGCCAGGTACATGGCATTGCCGACGCTGGCGGCTATCCGTTCGTCGAGGCGACAAAAGATGCCGACAATGTCAGATTGACTTTCCTACACCGGCAAGGGGCTAACCCGCCAGCAAACGTGCTGTTGTTGGCGAACATCAACCACGTGGTCCCCGCAGAGCTGCTTTTTGAACGGCTAGGGGCATCCGGCGTTTACTTCCTGACGGTGGAGGTACCCAAAGGGGTCCGGTTTCTATATCGGATACTCGAGAACGACCCGCTAACGGGTCTGTTTGCCGGCGCCAAATACGGCACCCGACTTCACCTGCTCGGAGGCGAGCCAGACCCTTTGAATCCGAACAGGCGGGTCGTTGCCAACGCTTTTGGGCCGGGGAGGGATTTCATCGTCACTTGGGTAGAACTTGCGGGCGCCGCCCCCCAGCCTTACATCGCTGACCACGGCAACCCGCGTGGCACGCTCGTGACCGAATCACGGCCAAGCACAACGTTGGGGTACTCGCACCAGATTTCCACCTACTTGCCGCCCAACTATGATCCGGCCAACGAGTATCCTCTGATGATTCTTTTCGATGGAGGAAGTTACTTTTCCACAGGTTCACTGCAATTGACGTTGGAGAACCTCATCGCGGAAGGATCCGTTCCACCGCTCGTTGTTCTCGGCATCACTGCCGGCACGAAAGACGGGCAAAACCAGAGGAACACGGAACTAACGTGCAATCCCCAATTCATGGCGTTCCTCAACGAGGAACTGCTGCCTTGGTTTGCCTCGAAAGTCAGCATTTCCGCAGATCCGCAGCAAAGGATCATTGCGGGGTCGAGCTACGGCGGACTTTTTGCCGCGTACTTTGCCTTCAATCATCCCGAGACGGTAACGCACGTGCTTAGCCAATCCGGCTCTTTCCACTGGGGACGCGAAGAGGATGAGTTTGCCTACGAATGGCTTGTTCGAGAGTTTGCATTCGCCGAGAAAAAGCCCATCGACATCTTTATGGAAGTAGGCGTTCTAGAGGGTGAATATTCTTGGGACGATCCAGCGTTCCCTCACCAGATCGTCAGCCATCGACACTTCAAGACGATACTGGATATGAAGAAGTACGACGTGGCGTATCAAGAATATGCCGGAGGGCACGACATGTTGAGTTGGCGGGGTGGTATGGCGGAAGGGCTCCGGCACATATTTCGGTCAATCGACAGCCACGAGCTAGCTAGTCGCTAATCTCCTAGGCGTACCCAGACTTGATACGTCTTGCCCGGTTAGGCTTTGCCTTGAATAATTTCGATACTGACACCGTCAGGAGCTGCGACGTAACAAAGCAACGTGCCGGGAGAGAACTCCCACGGTTCGATTGCGAACGCAGCACCTTTACCTCGTAACTCTTCGCAGAAGGCGGCAAGATCCCCATGGTAGGTGAATCCGAAATGGTCGGTCCCCCACTCGTTGTGGC
>CBDTZM010000405.1:0-2954 GCA_965364915.1 uncultured Pseudomonadales bacterium
CATGGCCATTATCGTGCCGGGGCGCATGTTCAAAAGCACGTATGTCGAACGCGGCCTACACGAAAAGAACTTAGCGCGCGTGCTAGAGGACTCCGGCACCATCACCTCGCCACTCGTTCCCTGGAATACCTGCGGCGTCTACATGGCGGCCGCGCTGGGCGTGCCGACCCTGGCTTACCTACCGTTTTGCTTTTTCAACCTGATCAATCCGTTCGTATCGATGCTCTACGGGTTTACCGGATTCAAGATCGAGCCGGCGGAACCGGAACCACAATCGGTCGCCGCTTCATAGGCCTTGCCACATAACCTTTCAGACTAAACCGTTCCTGGTAATCACCATCAGTTCTTTCGGGTCTTCTCGAGCGCGGCGTATCGTCAATTGAAACCGCCATGCTCGGCAGGGCATGGATTCGGTTGGAAAGTCGCTCAAAACAGTGGGTCAAGGAGAAACAACCATGGCTGAGAGTGTATATAAAATCGTTCAGTTGGTCGGGACTAGTACGGAATCTTTTGAAAAAGCAGCATCGGCGGCCGTGGCGTTGGCCTCTGAATCTTTGCGAGGCTTGAGAATCGCCGAGATTGCCGAACTCGACATGACGATCGAAAACGGCGCGGTTCAAGCTTATCGAGCAAAAGTGAACGTATCGTTCAAGTACGAGGGTGGGTCGTAGCCGTCAACTCACGCTAACGGAGAAGCAAGGGTCCTCGGCGAGTAGCCGAGGACCAACGCTCCGAAGCAACATCGAAGCGGATCACGACTCGCGATAGCTCGATAGTGCCCTTTAGTCCAGTTGCGCTTCGATGGCCTTCTCCCAACTCTCCACATCGAATCCCCAAGGGCCCATGCCGCTCTGATACGAGACGTTGCCGTCCGTATCGATGACGTAAAGCCGTTCCGGCTGTGCGGCGTATGCCGCGTCCGTCGCATCGTCCATATCGTCCAATAATGTCGGCATTTTGAGCTCTAGCTTCAGCATGCAGGCCTCTGCAATCACACCCCGTTCTTCAATGGTTTTCGGCTGGGCGAAAACCACTTCGTCTTCAAGGTTGTGAGGTACTTGCCATTCGTCTTCAGGATGCGCTTCCTTTATATAGATGCAGAAGAAGTTCACGTCGTCCTGGTAACGTTCGAATATCTCATTGAGGCGCACGGCCTCAACGCGAAAAGGCGGTCACGTGTACGAACCAAATATCAGAGCGATAGGTTTGTCGAGGTGGTCGGCAAGTGCCCGGGTTTCTGCGGTGCGTTTGCCAACCGCATCGAGCAACTCGAGATCGAAGACGGGCGCCCGCATACCGGCTTTCGGCGAACGACGCTCACGTTGCGCGGTGCGATCGAACCGCGACTGCAGCGAGGCCCGATCGGTATTCATCATCGTGGTGAAGCGGTCGGCGACTTCGTCCGGCAATTCGTCCAAGCGCGTCTTTCCCGTTCGCAGCGCGTCCATAGTCGCAAAAAAATCTACCTTCGAATCACCCTCGCCCTCTCTCGCCTCGCTCATCGGTCAATCTCTCGGTACAGTACGGGAAGCGTACTCTCCGCCTCGGCGGTAGTCATCTGGCGCAATCACGTTTTTGGGGGAATCGATGCTAGAAGAACTCTTCGGCTTAACCGGCGAAGTCGCCGTCGTCACGGGTGCGGGTCGCGGAATCGGGGAAGGCATCGCCAAGACCCTCGCAGGCGCGGGCGCCAAGGTGGTATGCGCAGCACGGCGAACCCACGAGATAGAACAGGTTGCCGGAGAGATCCGCGAATCGGGCGGCCAAGCGATTGCTGTAACCACTGATGTAACCGACGAGGCAGCGGTAGACGACCTCGCCCAGGCTGCCTTGCGCGAATGGGACAAGCTCAACATCTGGGTGAATAACGCAGGCGGGTCACCCATACAAACGCCGCTCATGGAATTGCCTCGGGAGGAATGGGATGCAACCCTCGCCCTCAACCTGACCGCGATTTGGTCGTGCACACGAACGGCCGCTCGCCACATGGAAGACGGGGGGCGCGTCGTCAATATCTCCTCACTCGCCGCCGAAATGGTCATTCCAGGCAGCGGACACTACAGCGCCGCAAAAGTCGGGACCAACATGCTGACACGCACGTTTGCGCAAGAACTGGGCCCGCGCATCCGCGTCAATTGCATCATGCCGGGAGCCGTACCGACCGAGATCATGATGCAGGCGATGAATCTGCAAGAGGAAGACCTGCCAGGATTAGAGAAGATGTTGCGGCTACCGGCCGGACGTCTCGGTACGCCACAAGACCTCGGTGCTGCGGCACTTTTCTTGAGCTCACGCGCATCGGAGTGGGTGACAGGTCAATGTATTCGCGTGACAGGAGGTCCCTGATGACGAGCAAACCGAGCTAACGCCGTCGTTATGCAACATCATCCTACGGTTACGCGGCGTTGCGTTCGCGCACCGTCGCCTTGAGCAGATCGGTGTGCGAGCCGACGAACAGGTCCGAGACGACGCGGTTTCGAACGATCTTCGTGCGATCGATCAGGAACGTCACGCGCCTGACGCCAAAACCCAACGGTCCGTCAACCCCGTAAGCCCGAATGACTTTTTTGCGAGGATCGCTCAACAGTGGAAACGGGATCGAGAAACCGTTCGAGAAACGGCGATGGCTTTCTACACCCTGCGGGCTGATCCCGACGATTTGTGCGCCGACGCTCGACACACCATCGTAATTGTCGCGAAACGCGCAAGCTTCGGCGGTACAGACAGGGGAAAAGTCCGCCGGATAGAAGTAGAGGATCAGGTCACCATGAGACGCCATCGCATCGAGGGTCACTGTGGCACCGAACTGATCTTTGAGTTCGAAATCTGGGGCGGTTTCGCCAATTCTGAGCATGGAGATTCTCCTATCAAGAGTGTGAAAAAGGTACGTGAAACGGTTGCTAGCTAAGGCGTTCGGCTGATTCTTGGCGCAGCATGAGCGTGAGAATTTTGGA
>CBDTZM010000406.1:0-2954 GCA_965364915.1 uncultured Pseudomonadales bacterium
TACCCGTGGCATTGGTCGATTAACCAATGGCTGGATGGAGAGAGCGCGGCGCTTGCGCGTATCGGCGATCTAAACCAGTTTGCCTGGGACTTGGCTGAATTCCTCGCGGCGCTGCAGGGGATCGACGCCGATGGTGCACCGAAACCCGGCAAGGACAACTTTTACCGGGGTGGAGCACTATCGACTTATGACAACGAAACTCGCAATGCCATTGACGCGTTGGAGGATGCAGTCGATAGCGCGGTGGCGACCGCCATTTGGGAAACTGCACTCGCAACAAGTTGGTATGAGCCACCGGTTTGGATCCACGGCGATGTCGCAGCAGGAAATCTACTCGTACGTCGGGGTAGGTTGTGTGCGGTCATTGATTTTGGACAGTTGGCGGTTGGTGATCCGGCATGCGATATGGTGATTGCATGGACGTTGTTGACGTCGGCCAGCAGGGAAGTGCTGCAGCGTGCGCTATCGGTCGATGAGGCGACCTGGGCGCGGGGTCGTGGTTGGGCTTTGTGGAAAGCCATGATCGTTCGCGCCAGGCAAGTCGGTACGAAGGCGGGTGAAACGGAGATTGCCCGGCGCGTCATCGATGAACTTTTTGAAGACTATGAGAACCGTGTTAGGTGAGCATGGAGCGCAATTCGGCTCGCAGGAGCATCAGGCTCGAAGATGCGCCGCATCAGCGGCATCGTGCACTCGCCGAGCCTGGCGGCGGCCATATCCGTGCGCGCCTCTCTGATCAGGTCGATCTCGCGGTGAAAATTCTCGATGTCTTGTTCCGAAAGCGGCAAACCATATGCGCGACGCCTTCCCATGTTTGCGGTCTCCGCCGCGCTATCGGCACTGGCGATAAGTCTCGCTGACATCAAGCTGCTTGCGTTAGCTGAAGGGGAATCGGTTCGGCCACGATTTGGAATTCGTCCACAGCCACACTAGCGATGTCGTCGACGACATCGAAGCGTTCGTGGTCGACAGCCAACTCTTGGATAGCCGCCGTACCCATCGTATCCCAGTTGAAGTCTGTTTGATCTTCCCCGGTGACGACCGTAATGCGCCGAGTGCCCAATCGTGGCAGCAGATCGGCTGCGAGATACAGGATAAAGGTAGAAATCTCCCGGGCCGATGCCTTGACGTTGGCTGCGCTAAGATCGAGGACGATATCGTGGGCAACTTTTGCTTTGTCGGGAGCCTGACGAGCGAGCAACAGATGGATATCGAACAAATGCACGTTGCCTTGCAGCGCAACGTGCTCAGCGTGCTCAAAGGTGCAGATTTCGGTGGTCATGCGCTTTCCTCGCTCATTCAAACTGGTACACGATGGTCTGCGCGAAATGGTTCCAAATCGTTTGTAAAACCGATGTAAGTAGGCAGCAGGGTCGTTCAAGCGTTTGCTGCGACATCGTACTCGAGCATGACGATCCCGGTTTTCTCGTACAATCTGTGGGATTTCAGCGTCAACGGTACCTGCTGGGCGGGAGTTGGGAAGAGGGCAATGCCACCCCCGAGCATGACCGGAATGATGGCCACCTCAACGGAGTCGACAAAACCGGCCTGGGCGAGGCTGCGAAAGAGATAACCACCGCCCCACAGCCATATGTCCTTTCCGGGCTTTTCGCGCATCGAGGTGAGAAGGGCGGGGAAGTCGCTCCCAACGATAGTCACGTTGGGATGATCGTCTTGCTTGAGGGTAGTAGAGAACACGTACGGTTCCATACCGAAGTCGTCCACCTGACCTGCTTTGGCCATGGCTTCGTAGCTGTTGCGGCCGATCAACATGGTGTCGAAGCGGGCAAACATCGCACCAAAGTCGATGTCTGGATCCATGATAATCCAATCGTACTCGCCGTTTGGACCGGCAATATACCCGTCCAAACTAGCGGCGACGGAATAGCAAATTTTGCGCACGGTTACTTCGGTTCCCGCAAGGACGTGGCTTTTGCACCCCGGCTTAGATCCTACATCCAATTGCCGCGGCTCGATACGAGCGGCTGCCATTGGCGCCCCATTAGCGGGAACACCCCGTAGCTGCCCGGTCGGAACTCTTGTAGGATTGGCGTGGTTTTGTCTGTTGAGGGAAGACAAATGAAGGTTCTAAAAATCGTTCTCCAGGGTTTGGGGATACTCATATTGATCCCGGCGGTCGCGATAGCGACACTCAGGTTCGACAATCGCGACGCCGATGGTCCGTCAATCCTATTTCCTGGCGGCGAGTTAGTGTCAGGCGAGCTGTACACAGGGCCGGAACCGGATTGGAGTTTCACCGACGACGTTCAAACCATCGAGTTGCAGCTTGTCGATCCACTCAGCTCGCGTCGTATTTTCATCATGGAAAGCGACGGCAAGGTCTACGTACCCTCCGGGTACATGCGCTCGACGCTTGGCAAGATTTGGAAGGATTGGGCATTCCAAGCTGATGAAGGCGACGGTCTGGCAGTCGCGCGCATCGACGGAACACGCTACGAGCGACAATTGGTACGAATCAAGGAAGGCCCTGTACTCGACGGCATTGCCGCGAAGTTGGCGACAAAGTATGGCGGGGGGGCGACACCGGAGGCCATTGCGGCTGGACGGGCGTCTGTTGAGGCCGGAGACGTCTGGATCTTCGAAATGGCACCCAGAGGTGAATGAGTAGATGAAAACCAAGACCTACCTAATAACCTGCGTGGCTGTATCGATAGTGGTCGCGCTGACGCTCTTATTCGTACCGGCGGTTTCAGATACCGTCGAGGGAGTCATGCTCGCATTCCTGGCGACTTACTCCCGCTAGAACACTCGAACTGGATCGTCTCTATCGGCCATGAGTGACGTTCGTTCTGGCCTGCCTGCATAGTTCTTGCTGTCGCTCTTGGTCGAGTTTGTCTACCGACTCGGATGTCCGCCTCAGCGCAGCAATTCTTTCATGGGTTGGCCTGCTTGCGGCATCAAGCTGGCTGGGTCTATCAGAAGGCTGACAAGTG
>CBDTZM010000407.1:0-2952 GCA_965364915.1 uncultured Pseudomonadales bacterium
TCGAAGAGTTTCTAGAGCTTCGCAAAAACACCGGTGACGACCGGCGTCGCACTCACGACATGAACACGGCCAACTGGGTACCGGACCTGTTCATGAAACGAGTCTGCGAAGACGGTGAGTGGACCCTTTTCTCCCCCAACGAGGTCCCCGATCTGCACGACCTGTACGGCAAAGCGTTTGACGCTCGCTACGCCGAATACGAAGAGCAAACTCGCGGCGGCGAGATGACGCTCTTCAAACGGGTCAAAGCGCAAGACCTGTGGCGCAAGATGTTGTCGATGTTGTTCGAAACGGGCCATCCTTGGATCACCTTCAAGGACAGCTGTAACATTCGTTCGCCGCAACAGCATATCGGTGTCGTCCACTCATCGAACCTATGCACAGAGATCACGCTAAATACCTCGGCCGAGGAAATTGCCGTGTGCAACCTCGGCAGCGTGAACCTCGTCCAGCATGTCGACAAAGGCGAGCTCGACATGAAGAAGCTGAAACGTACCATTCGTACGGCAGTACGCATGTTGGACAACGTCATCGACATCAACTACTACTCGGTGCCGCAAGCCCGCACCTCCAACATGCGTCACCGCCCGGTCGGGCTCGGCATCATGGGGTTTCAGGACGCCCTGTATAAGCTGCGTATCCCGTACAGCTCGGACGCTGCGGTCGAGTTCGCCGACCACGCCATGGAAGCGATCAGCTACTACGCGATCGATGCCTCATCGAAACTCGCCAAGGAACGAGGGTCCTACGCAAGTTTCTCCGGCTCCCTTTGGAGTCGCGGAATCTTGCCGATCGATTCGTTGAAGATGCTCGCAGAGGAACGCGGCGAGCAATACCTGGAAACCAATCTCGCTACCACGCTGGAATGGGACAAGCTGCGCGCCAAGGTGCAGATCAACGGCATGCGCAACTCCAACGTCATGGCCATCGCACCGACGGCGACGATCGCCAACATCACGGGCGTATCGCAGTCGATCGAGCCGACCTACCAGAACCTGTACGTCAAATCCAACCTGTCCGGCGAATTCACCGTCGTCAATCCTTACATGGTCCGGGATCTGAAAGCCCAAGGACTATGGGACAAGGTGATGGTCAACGATCTGAAGTACTACGACGGCTCGTTGAGTACGATCGACCGCATTCCCGACGACTTGAAACAACTGTATGCGACGGCGTTCGAGGTCGAACCACGTTGGCTCGTCGACGCGGCAAGCCGCCGGCAGAAGTGGATCGACCAGGGACAGTCGCTGAACCTCTACATGGCAGGTGCGTCGGGCAAAAAGCTCGACGTGACCTACCGGATGGCTTGGTTGCGCGGCTTGAAGACGACCTACTACCTGAGATCGCTGGGCGCGACGAGCACGGAGAAGTCCACGCTCGATCGGGGCACCTTGAATGCCGTGCAATCCGCGGCTAGCGAACCTCAAGCACCTAACCCGGACGACATTGACGGCGACCTCACCAACGCAGCACCCGTACCGCAGGCCTGCTCGATCGATGACCCAGACTGTGAAGCCTGCCAGTAGTCGTCGAGCCAAAAAAGTACAAGGAATAACACGATGTTAAGTTGGGACGAATACGAAGACGCCGAAACTGGAGCAGCGACTCGGAAGGTCCATGCTGAAACTCCTGACGTGATTCCTGACCTGATTACAGAGCTGGCAGAGTCTTCCGCAACCGCTTCGGAGATCCCCCTGCCCGACGTCACCGAAGAGATTCGCGTCAGCGAACCGGCACCAGGTATTCAACAGAACCTGGCCCAGGCAAAGGCGGCAATTGCCGAGCTCGAGGCTCCGGTGGTCGAAGACAAAGTCGACAGGGTCACCGTCGATCAGAAAGCCATGATCAACTGCCGGGCGGATCTGAACCAACTCGTTCCCTTCAAATACGATTGGGCATGGCAGAAGTATCTGGATGGGTGTGCCAACCATTGGATGCCCCAAGAGATCAACATGACCGCCGACATCGCCCTGTGGAAGGGCGACGGTGGACTGACCGAAGACGAACGCACGATCGTCAAACGCAGCCTCGGCTTCTTCTCGACCGCCGACTCGCTCGTCGCGAACAACCTGGTGTTGGCCATTTACCGGCTCATCACCAATCCGGAGTGCCGGCAATATTTGTTGCGCCAAGCCTTCGAGGAGGCCATTCACACGCACGCCTACCAATACTGTATCGAATCGTTGGGCATGGACGAGGGCGAGATCTTCAACATGTACCACGAAGTACCGTCGGTGGCGCGCAAAGCGTCGTGGGCCATCCAGTATATCAACGAGATCTCTGACCCAGCTTTCTGCACCGGAACCCGGGAGACCGACCAGGCGCTCCTGAAGAATCTGATCGCTTTCTATTGCGTCACGGAAGGTATTTTCTTCTACTGCGGATTCACCCAGATTCTATCCATGGGCCGGCGCAACAAAATGACCGGCACCTCCGAGCAGTTTCAATACATTCTGCGCGACGAGTCGATGCACGTTAACTTCGGTATCGACGTCATCAACCAGATCAAGTTGGAAAATCCCAGCCTGTGGGACGACGACATGCAGATCATGGCGCGGCAGATGATCTTGGAAGGCACGCAACTCGAAATCGAATACGCCAAAGATACGATGCCTCGCGGCGTGCTCGGCATGAATGCCAACATGATGGCCGAGTACCTGCAGTTCATCGCTAACCGGCGCCTCGCCCAGATCGGTTTGGCCGAACAGTATCCGGGCGCGAAGAACCCGTTTCCCTGGATGAGCGAGATCATGGATCTCAAGAAGGAAAAGAACTTCTTCGAGACCCGTGTGACCGAGTATCAGACAGGCGGTGCGCTGAACTGGGACTAATCCTTCGCCGCGATTACCGGCAACTGCAGGCGGGAACGCTTTACCCAACATTGGCATGAGCATCTACGTCACGAGCTTGCTCGAGATGCCACACTATGTGCGGACCTTGCGGCCAAGCCAT
>CBDTZM010000408.1:0-2943 GCA_965364915.1 uncultured Pseudomonadales bacterium
GCCGGGCTGGAGAGCGGACCCGAGTGCTGTCCGTGGACGACGACCCCCAGATTCACGTCGACGACCGAAACGTCATCGGACTGATCCGCACGATCTCCATGAAACGCGGCGAAAACCGGCCCGTTGTGATACCCGTAACCCGCCAGTTCCGCCAAATCGAAACGCAGTACCAGGTCGGGACAGCGTTTCTGTACACGTTCCACCAGTTCTTGCAGCGCATCGATGCTGACTTGGACTTCACGAGTTGCCGCGGCAAGCGTCCTTCTGGCCTCTTCCAGAGCCTCGATCGGACCCATCAAACGCGGCAAGGAGACCAACAAATCGGCGCACCCGGCGCCATCGAGCAACTCATGGATGTCGTTTTCGGACTTACTCTGTACCGCTTCGAACAGTGCCTGCGCATCGTGTTCATGCAACTCGAGATCGGCGGTAAGTGCGTGGTAGACACCCATGTGGCCGAGTACCAGCACCGGATTTTGCACGCCGACCGTAGACAACACCTCGACCATCAACGCCACGACCTCTTCGTCTGCCGCAAGCGAGTCTGAACCGAAGATCTCTGCGCCGGCTTTGACCGGTATTCTCGACTCGCCGAAGGCGAGCGGATTGGCGTACACGACCGTCCCCGCATAACAGAGTCGGGTAACACCATCGTGGCCGATACGGTTCGCATCGATGCGCGCTGCCTGGGAGGTCATATCGGCGCGCACACCCATCATGTGGCCGCTGCGCTGGTCCACGACCTTTAGCGTCTGCAGGTCCAGGTCCGACCCACCGGCCACCATCAATGCGTCGAGGTATTCGATCAACGGCGGCTCGACGTAGTCGAACCCCCACCCATGAAACACGTCTAGGACCGCCCGCCGCACGAACTCTAGTGCGCGCGCGCGCGGCGGCAGCAGTTCGTCTACCCCGTCGGGCAGACGCCAATTACGCTGTTGCATTTTTTACCCGATCGTTACCTAGAAGGCGTCAGCCTTCGTTGCTTTTCAGGTACTTGAAGAATTCGCCGTTGGGATCGAGGACGAGCATGGAGCTTTTGTCGCCAAAGACTTTCGCGTAAGCGTTCATGCTACGTGTGAATTCGTAAAACTCCGGGTCTTTGTTGAAGGCGCTGGCATAGATGGACGCTGAGCGTGCATCGCCATCCCCGCGCGTGCGCTCAGCATCCCGATACGCTTCGGCTTCGATGACGACCGTCTGGCGATCCGCATCGGCGCGAATGCCCAACGCGAGTTCCTGACCTTGGGCGCGGTATTGGCGCGCTTCGATCTGGCGTTCGGAGTTCATGCGCTCGTACACGGACGACGAGACCTCGGTGGGCAGATCGATACGCTTGACCCGTACATCGATCACCTCGATGCCAAACTCCTCGGTCATGGTGCGGTTCAGCCTGGCGGTCAACTCTGCCATGAGCAGATCGCGCTGGCCGGAGATGACCTCATGCATATCGCGCTGGCTGATTTCGTTGCGCAACCCTTCGTTGACGCGTTCTTGAAGGCGCTGGTTGGCCCGCACTTGATCGCCCGAGACCGAGGTGTAGTACTTCAGTACGTCATTAATGCGCCACTTGGCAAACGAATCCACGATGAGCGGTTTCTTTTCCAGCGTGTAGTAGGTTTCCGGGCTCGCGTCGAGCGTCTGCACCCGCGCGTCGAACTTTTTGATCTCCTCGGCGATGGGTAGCTTGAAATGCAACCCGGGTGGTACGTCGGCCCGGCTCACCGCACCGAACTTCAATAGGATGGCGCGCTCGGTTTGCTCGACCGTGTAAACGCTCATCGTCAGAAACACCACACCGATCGCACCGATGATGATGAGAATTAAATTGCGTAGGTTCATTTGTTATTCCTCAACGGTTGTCGCGAAGGCGGCCGCTATTCAAGCGGTCATTGACTTCGCGCATCACCGCGTCCGTTAAAGTGCGCACGGTATCCTGGGTCACCACACCACCGACTCCGCCGCTCGACTGTGTCAGCCTGTCCAACGGTAGATACATGAGGTTGTTGCCGCCTTCGACGTCTACCATGATCTTCGAGCTGTTGGTCAGCACCGATTCGATGGCGTCGATGTAGAGGCGATTGCGCGTTACCTCCTTGGCCAGCTGGTATTCGGTCAGGAGCTTCTCGAAGCGCTCCGACTCCCCCTCGGCGCGCGCAACGACCTGATCGCGGTAGGCGTTGGCTTCCTCGATGATGACCTGGGCTTCGCCTCTGGCGTTCGGGATGACGCTCTCGGCATAGGCATTGGCATCGTTGATCACCCGTTGCTCATCTTCCTTGGCCTTCTGCACGTCGTTGAACGCATCGCGCACCTGATTCGGCGGCGCGCTCTCGTCGATGTTGACCTTGCTCACCAGGATACCGGTGCCATAGCGGTCGAGATACGACTGCAAGCGTTCTTCCACCTCGATGGCAATCGCCGCGCGACCGTCGGTAATGACCTCGTCCATCTCCGATCCGCCCACCACATGCCTGAGCGCACTCTCCGTTGCATGGCCCAAACTGATCTCGGGATTTTGCACCTGCACCAAAAACGCGACCGGATCGTCCACCACGTATTGTACCGTCAAGCTGACGTCGACGATGTTCTCATCCTCTGTGAGCATGAGTGCCTGGTGCGCCCTTTGCCGTACCTGCGTCACGTTGACCTTCACGACACGGTCTACGATCGGCGGATTCCAGTGCAGACCCGGGAGCACCACACCCTCCTGAGCCGCGCCGAAGCGGAATACGACCCCGCGCTCGCCCTGGTCGAGTTGGTATAAACCCCACAGGCCATAGACGACGGCGAATACCACCAGGCCGACGGCGAGCATGCCGGTGCTGACGGCTGCACCTCCGCCGCCACCGCCGCCGGCGCCTCGACGGCCGCCGAAAATACCCGATAGCTGAGATTGCAGCTTTTTGAAAGCCTCATCCAGATCTGGCGGACCCTGGTCGC
>CBDTZM010000409.1:0-2941 GCA_965364915.1 uncultured Pseudomonadales bacterium
CATGGCCGTGCACCTTTTCATCTTGTACTGGGCGATGTTGTCGTTCATCACGCCGCCGGTCGCGTTGGGCGCATTCGCCGCCGCCAGCATTGCCAAAAGCCCGCCGATCCTCACAGGCGTAACCGCCATGCGCCTCGGCAGCATCATCTACTTCATTCCCTTCGTATTCGTTCTCGAACCGAGTTTGGTGCTCGATGGTGATGCAGTGTCGATCGTTCTCGCGTTAGGCGAGGCGCTGATCGGCATATGGTTGCTGGCGGGCGCCATACAAGGCTTCCTACCGTTGGTGGGTGGGGAGTGGCGTTGGTGGGCGCGTTGGTTGTCGGGTTTGGGAGGTATGCTGATCGCGTTACCGAGTCTCGACGGCTTGTTGGACACCGGGGTCAGTAATCTCTACCAGGCGCTCGGCGGCGGCGTGCTGATAGGCGGCGCGTTCGGAGGGCGCTGGCTTATTTTGCGTCAGAGTAAACCGGTCGTGGTGTCACAATCGGAAAACGGCGGCTGAACGTATCGAACATCCCGGCAAGCTGCGCCAGCGCTCCGATATCTCCGTCGACGGTCATTCGTTCCTCGTCCAACAGATCGCCCGCATCTGCGATGCCCAGCATCAACCGTTTGAAATCGAGACTCGAGAGATGCAACGTTGCCGTTGGCGCATCCGATAGCTTTCCGGGAAAGGCAAACAGTACGGCGTTGTCGATGCTCAATAGATAAGGCGTGTCGAGATCGGTGAATTGCAGGTTGATTTTTAGTACCACGCCGTCGGCGCGTTGTCCGTTCAAGCGCACCGCCATGGCTTGAAATAGATTCTCGAGCGGCATGCCGCGTGCGATGCCTTCGCTTGCCCGAAAGTTCGACCCTGACGGCAATCCTTGGCGAAGTTCCAACGCGCCGCTGAGATAAAAATTGCGCCACGGTGCCGATTCCGATTGGTAGCCCAACTGCTCGAGGGCATCGGCTTGCAATGCACGGGCGGCAATATGTTCCGGGTCGGTCATCACTACGTGGTTCAGTACTTCGACCACCCACCGGTAGTCGCCTTCCTCGAACGAAGCTTGCGCTTTTTCGACCACCGCAGCGGCGCCGCCCATGCAATCGACGTAGCGTCGACCAACCTCTACCGGTGGTAGGGGATAGAGGTGCGCCGGATTGCCGTCGAAGTAGCCGAGGTATTTCACGTACACGGCGCGGGCGTTGTGATGCACGGTGCCGTAGTAGTCCCGGTTGGAGAACTCCAGTCCCAAACTGTCGGGTAGGCGCAACTGCTCTGCGATCTCCTCTTTGGTGTAACCGTGGTTTGCCAACCGCAGGGTCTGGTCGTGAATGTACTTGTACATGTCCCGTTGTTTTTCGAGAAATTCGATTGCCTCTGCGCGGCCCCAAATGGGCCAGTGGTGGCTCGCGAACTGTACCTCCAACCGGTCTCCGAAAAGCTCGATCGACTCGTTGATCTGGTTTGCCCAGGCTAACGCGTCGCGTATCTGGGCGCCGCGCGGCGTATAGAGGTTATGTAGATGGTGAGAGGTGATCTCGGACATGCACAAAGCCTTGAACTGAGGAAAATAGAACACCATTTCCGCAGGTGCTTCGGTGCCAGGCGTCATCTGAAACTCGATTTCGATACCGTCGATCGTGCGAGTTTCACCGGTGTTGGCAACAATGTCGTTCGGTACCACGAAACCGGTACTGCCCATGCTGATCGCGGCGCCCAACCCCGTGGTGACGAACCCGGTCGGTGAAGCTGGCAACAAATTGCCGTACATGTACGTGGCACGACGATTCATCACGTTGCCCGCAAGGACATTTTCGCTGAGCGCTTCGTTGACGTAGTGCTCTGGCGCCAATACTTGCACACGTCCGGATTCCACGTCGTCCGCGTCCACCACACCCAATACACCGGCGAAGTGATCCGCGTGGCTATGGGTATGAATCACGGCGACGACCGGTCGTTCGCCCAGGTGTTCGTTGGCCAGCTGCAAGGCGGCGCTCGAAGATTCGGCGCTGGTTAGTGGATCGATGACGATCCAGCCGGTCGCTCCGCGTATGAGGGTCATGTTGGCGATGTCGAAAGAACGCACCTGGTAGAGTCCTTCGACCACCTCGTATAGTCCTGTGTGTTGCGCGTTGAGTTGTGCCTGACGCCAAAGACTAGGATTGACGGTGTCAGCGGCCTCGCCCGTTAGAAATCCCACCTTGGAGAGATCGAACACCACCCGACCGTCATCACGTGTGATGGTCATCGGCTCGATACTGGCAATGAATCCCTTGGCGGCGTTGTCGAAACTGCGCACGTCTTCGAACGGCAAGAGTTCGCGGACCCGCGCGTTGGCGCGTTGCGTATGAGGGGTCGCAGATTTAGGTTCGGCGAGTTCGGGCGGTAAAGGGCTATAGCTCATGTGCAAGCTCGAAAGATGATGTTCATGAAACGTTGACTTGTACGGCAACTTCCAGTCGCTGCTTACCGCCGCCGTGAATGAAGCCGGTGGTCGGGCTGATGTCGCCGTAGTCGCGCCCCCAACCAAGCGTGATGTGTTTTTGGTTCGGTACCAGATTGTTGGTTGGATCGAAGTCAACCCAGCCAAATTCGGGGCACCAAACCGAATACCATGCATGCGAGGCGTCGGCGCCGACCAGCGCAGTGACGTTCGGCTCGGAATTAGTCAGTAGATAGCCGCTCACGTAGCGGGCCGGCAGTCCGAAGGTGCGCAAGCAAGCGATGGCAACGTGGGCGAAATCTTGACAGACGCCTTTGCCGGCGGCTAACACGTCGGGTACGGGGGTATGGACGTCGGTGACGCCGCCCTGGTAGTCGTACTCGGTGTAGATCTTTTCCGTCAGATTCAACGCCGCCCGCAACAGGGGTTTGCCAGGCGTGAACACGGTCTCTGCAAAGGCGCGCGCGCCTGCCAACTCGATCCGCGGCGAGGGATAACAAAAACCC
>CBDTZM010000410.1:0-2938 GCA_965364915.1 uncultured Pseudomonadales bacterium
GCGTCCCGGGGCGCCGACCACGTGCTCAATTACACGCAACCCGACGGCACGTTGGGTGGCTTTCGCGACAAGGTGAAGGCACTTACGGACGGACGCGGTGCCGATGTCATCTACGATCCCGTAGGCGGTGACGTGTTCGACGAGTCGATGCGCTGCATCAACTGGGGTGGACGATTGCTCACGATTGGGTTTACCAGCGGCCGTTGGCCGCAAGCGGCGGTGAATCTCATCCTCATCAAACAGTTTGCGGTCATCGGGGTGCGCGCCGGCGAGTACGGGCGACGAGCGCCCGAGAAGGGTAGAGCCAACACCGAGGCGTTGTACGCGATGGCGGCTTCTGGCGACATCGACCCCTACGTTTGCCGAGGCTTTTCGCTCGACCAGGCGGTGGACGCCATGCGGCTTCTAGAGAATCGGCAAGTCATCGGCAAGACCGTGGTGACAATGAATGGCTACACGCTCTAGCCGGTTAGGCGTCTTAGTTGGCGTCGTAACGTGCTTCGCGTCGATGCTTGCGACCGGTAGAGAACCGTTACTCAACGACGTGCAGTTGCTGGGCAGCCACAATAGCTACAAGTTGGCGATGGCGCCCGACAAGTTCGCCGAGTTGCACGCGCGCAACGTTGAGGTTGCGATGAGTCTGGAGTATTGGCATCGACCTCTCGCGCAGCAGTTGTCTCTAGGCTTGAGAAAGCTAGAACTGGATGTTTTCTACGACCCCGACAGCGAATTGTTCGACCGATCCGGCGAGGTGCGGAGCCGGTTCCCGGTGTTGCACGTGCAGAATTTGGACGATGCCAGCAATTGCGAAAACCTCATCGAGTGTCTCGGTCAGCTTCGTGATTGGTCTACGGAGCATCCGCTGCACGTGCCGATCTTCGTTTCGATCAACGCGAAGGACCAACAAATCGACCGACCCGGCTATATCACGCCGTTGCCGTTCGATGCGTTCGCCTGGCGAGAGCTCGATGTCGAGATACGGGGTGTACTGGGAGATACGTTGTTGACGCCTGCCGAGGTGGTGAGAAGCGATGGACCGGTCTGGCCGAGGTTGACCGAGGTTCGAGGTCGTTTCGTGATGATCTTGGATGAATCGGGCAGCAAACGGGCCAGCTACGCCGCGTCGTGGCAGACACGCGCGATGTTTGGCAATCACCCCGTGGGGCATCCGGGCGCTGCGATCATGATCGTCAACGACCCGGTTGCCGACTTCCATCGTATTCAGGCGCTGGTGCAGGACGGGTTCATTGTGCGCACACGTGCCGATGCGGATACTCGAGAAGCACGGTCCGGCGATACGACGCGGCGCGAGCGTGCATTTACGAGCGGCGCGCAACTCATCAGCACCGACTACTATGTTGAAGCGTCCCATTTCGGGACGAGCTACGTGGTCCGGTTGCCGGAAGGTGCGGTGGGCTGGTGCAATCCGGTACGTGGGCTAGAGGCGTGCGTCATAACTGAATAGTTTCAAATGGGGGATGACATGGGGCCACATGCCATTGGATTGAGTGTCCTGGCGTTTGCAGGGATAGCGGGTTGCGCAGTCGTGGCACCGCCTGTCGAGGAATCGGTCGGTTTACCGCCGATAATCGTGTCGGATGGCACGACGGCCACCCTCGTCGAGCGCGCCTTACAGCTGGAACTCGATACGCAATACGTGGCACCACCTGGGGTCGCCCTGCACCATCACACCGCGGGCTTTGCCAAGACGCTGTGTTCGGGCGTATTTGTTACGGGGCTCGACGAGGCGTTTGCGGCCGAGAGTATCGGTTATTTCACCAGCCCGATTGATGAGCGTGATGCGGTCGTTGCGCGAGTCGTCGACCGCGATGCCAAGATGGTGCACCTGACGCTCGAGGACGGGGTGGTACGGTCGGCCAAATACCTCGGCGATCTGGGTTGTGTGGCGCTGCCGATAGGCGAGTCTGCGCCGTTTTACGAACCGATCGACATTCAATCGAATCTTCAAGACACCGACGACATGCCCTGGCCAATGGGCCAGGCAGTTGCGGACGTGCCGCCACCAGCGGGCGTCGATGCGGCCAAGCTCACCGAGGCGTTGGACACTGCATTCTCGGTCGGCGCAATGACCGCCGCGTTCGTCGTGACCTATCGCGGCCAGATCGTCGCCGAGCGGTACGGTGAAGGCATCGATCGAAATACTGCGCTCGAGAGTTGGTCGATGGGCAAAAGCTTGAGTGCGACGCTGCTTGGGGTGTTGATGCAGCAAGGCGTCTATCAACTCGACCAGGCCGCACCCATACCCGAGTGGCAGACCGACGGCGATGCGCGGGGCAAGATCACCATTCGCAACATCCTGAACATGTCGAGCGGGCTGCGGTGCAGAGCACCGCAGGATCCGGATTTCGATGCCGCTGCCGGATACCCGGATCATCTTTATCTCTATACCGGCACGATCAATTCGTTTCAGTGGGCCGCGACGCGGCCGCAACAGTGGCCACCCAACCGCGTCGGACGCTATCGCAATTGCGACCCGGTGTTGACCAACTATCTCATCCGTCTGGCAGTGGAAGGTCGCGGTGAGACCTACCACCAGTTTCCCCAGAGTGCGCTTTTCGACAAATTGGGGATTCGCACGATGGTCATGGAGACCGATCCGTACGGTAACTTTCTCACCCAGGGCTACGAACTGGCGTCTGCCCGCGATTGGGCGCGCCTGGGCAACCTGTATTTGAACGGTGGCGTCTGGGCCGGGGAGCGCATTCTTCCGCAGGATTTCGTGGATTTCGTCAGCACGCTAGCGCCCGCATGGGGCGCCGACGCGCGGCCTATCTATGGGGGATTCTTCTGGCTGGCGGGTCCGCCGGTCATGTCCATGACGGGGGGCTTTGGGATGGCGGGCGCCGGCGGTCAACATACGGTTATCGTGCCTTCCCGCGAATTGGTGGTCGTTCGGTTGGGACACTATCGGGGTGCG
>CBDTZM010000411.1:0-2936 GCA_965364915.1 uncultured Pseudomonadales bacterium
GCTGCCTTTGCACTGAGCACTAGATCGTCGCGTTGACCTGCCGTAGCGCGAACGTGGAACTCAAGTTGCCCACTTCAGGTAGATGCACCAGCGTGTGTTTCAACAAGTGTTCGTACGCAGCTACGTCGGCGACCACGACGCGCAGCAAGAAATCTTTCTCGCCGGATACGGTGTAACACTCGACGATCTCATCCACATCGAGAACCGCGTCTTCGAAGCGGTTCAACGCATTTTCTCGATGACTTCTCAGGCTCACTTGCACGAACACGTTGACGCTCAGGTTCAACTGCTCGGCGTCGAGCAAGGTTACCTTGCGTTTGATGATGCCCTGTTCTTCGAGCCGCTTGATACGCCGCCAGCATGGCGTGTGGGACAACCCAACCTTCTCGCCGAGCTCTTGCATGGAGAGATCGGCGTCCGTCTGCAGTTCGCGAAGGATTTTCAGGTCAAAAGAGTCTAGATTATCCATCCTAATATGAGCCTAGAATGTAGGATGAAATTAGGATAACACGTCCACTTTGAGCAAAAAAGCAACCTCATCCTAGCTGCTGGGCGTTAGGATAGTGCTGCGCCTCCTGCACCCCTAAAGCACCAGGAAAGACCATGCAGCACGCCAATCTCTCCCTCGACGACCGGTACGCCAAACAAAGTGGGATTGTCTATCTGAGTGGCATTCACGCCTTGGTTCGCGCGCTGATGGAGCAGCGTCGGCTGGATGCCGAACACGGGCTGCAGACCGCCGGGTTCGTTTCCGGATACCGCGGTTCGCCGTTGGCAGGATTGGACAAGGCGCTGTGGGACCAACAGGCGCGGCTCGATGCACTCAATCTGCATTTTCAACCCGGCGTGAACGAAGAGTTAGCGGCAACAGCGGTTTGGGGCAGCCAGCAAAGCAATCTTTTCGCCGGGGCAAAGTATGACGGTGTGTTTGGGCTCTGGTATGGCAAGGCGCCGGGTCTCGACCGAGCTACCGATGCCATCCGCCACGCCAACTTCGCCGGTACCTCGGCGAACGGCGGGGTGTTGCTGGTGGTCGGCGACGATCACGGATGCAAATCGTCGACGCTGCCGAGCCATTCGGAGTTGGCCCTGAAAGACTTAGGTCTCCCGGTCCTCAATCCGACCGACGTGCAAGACGTTCTCGATTTATCTCTCTTTGGGTGGGCGTTATCAAGGTACACGGGTTGCTGGTCGGGGATAGTCGCACTTGCCGACACTATGGACAGCTCGGCAACCGTCGCCTTGCCTAGCCCGCAATTTGTCCTGCCGCCGCACGATCATGACGTGCACATCAGACTCGATGATGCGTCCCTCGATCAAGAGCAGCGGCTCTTCGAGATCAAGCTGCCCTTGGCCGTGGAGTTTGCGCGGGCCAACGGCGTCAACCGGATCAGCGGTACGACCGGCAAAGCCCAGCTCGGCATCGTGACCACGGGGCGTGCCTACCTAGACGTACGCCAGGCGCTCTTTGAACTGGGGTTCACGGACGAGCGCAGCTTGGTTGACGCCGGGATCAAGATCCTGCGACTCGGCATGAGTTGGCCCCTGGATCGACGGCTTGTGATGGATTTCGTGGCTGCGGTGCCGCGCGTGGTGGTGGTCGAAGAAAAACGCAGCTTCGTCGAGGCGGAGCTCAAGGATCTTCTATACGGCTCGGCCAACGCGCCGACCATCATCGGCAAGCGTGACGAACGAGGCAGGGTGCTGTTCCCGAGTCATGGCGAGATCGATGTTGCAACCGTCGCACCCGTACTGGCCGCCTACCTCGACGCGGTTCCCAACCAACGCTACTTGGAGATGTTGGCGCGTCGCGAGGCAGCATTACAAAACGTCACGGCCCGCGCCAAGACCGAGCGTACGCCGTTGTTCTGCGCCGGTTGCCCGCACAACACCTCGACCCGGGTGCCCGAAGGCAGTCGCGCCTCGGCGGGTATCGGCTGCCACTACATGGCGCAGTGGATGGATCGCGAGACGCACACGTACACACAAATGGGCGGCGAAGGCGCCAACTGGGTAGGACAGGCGCCGTTTACCGATGAGCCCCACATTTTCGTCAACTTAGGCGACGGTACGTATTTCCACTCGGGCTTGTTGGCTATCCGTCAGGCCGTCGCTGCGGGTGTCAACGTGACGTACAAAATCCTCTTCAACGATGCCGTGGCCATGACGGGCGGCCAGCAACTCGACGGAACGCTGACCGTCGCCGACGTCGTCGATCAGCTCAGGGCCGAGGGTGTTGGGTTGATCAGTGTCGTGAGCGATGTACCACTTGTGCATCGAAACTTAGATGTACCCGTGCACCATCGCGATCGGTTGGATGACGTGCAGAAACAACACCGCGACGTAAGCGGTTGTAACGCCATCATCTATCAGCAAACCTGTGCCACTGAGCTGCGGCGCGACCGCAAACGCGGGTTGGTGGACGATCCCGACGTGCGGGTGATGATCAACGATGCGGTGTGTGAGGGTTGCGGCGACTGTTCCGTGCAGTCGAACTGCGTGGCCGTAGAGCCGGTTGCAACCGAGTTTGGCGTGAAGCGCAGTATCAACCAGACCGCCTGCAACAAAGACTTGAGCTGTTTGAAAGGTTTTTGTCCCGCGTTCGTGCTCGTCAAAGGCGGCAAGCTACGTAAGCAAACCGGCGTGGACATGGGGCTCGACGAGTTACGCACGCTGATGCCGCTACCCCCGGCTAACGCTGGCGAACCGGCAGCCATTCTCGTGACTGGCGTCGGCGGTACCGGCATCGTCACCGTGAGCGCGCTACTCGGTATGGCCGCCCACATCGAGGGCAAAGCTGCATCGACGTTGGACATGACCGGTCTTGCACAGAAAGGCGGCGCCGTCATGAGCCACGTGCAGATTGCCAACGACAAATCCGCGTTGCATGCGACACGGCTGGCGCAGGGTAAGGCGCAGCTCATGCTGGCCTGCGA
>CBDTZM010000412.1:0-2936 GCA_965364915.1 uncultured Pseudomonadales bacterium
GGGATAGCGGAAGGTCATATCGAAGCGGGCGCTGCGGTTGTCATCCAGGCTGGGGTACCACTGTCCGCGGGCGCCCACAAAGAACACTCCGTTGCCGAGGTCGCTGATGACGTTGCCGTGGTAACGGAACTCGAGCGTGGTTTCTTCGTTTGGCCGGAGCGGTCCGAGCAGCACGACCAGTAACCGGTCGTTCCCCCGGTTGACCACTTCGTCGCCGCGCAGCCCGGCGTTCTGGAAGTACTCCACTGGACGACCGTTGTGGGTGACTTGATCCACCGTCAAATACCGGGAGAGTTGAAAGCGCAGCAGGCGGGCGCCGGGTTCGAGCACTTCCAGCTTCACCCGGCAGACGCCGTCGAGCGTGGTGTCGGGGTGGATGATGGTTCGGGTCTGGTAGTGCTCCCCGCGGGCGGGGTGGCGCAGCGGTTCCCGGCCCGCGGGCGCGAAGGAGGTCCAGATGTCATAGGGAAGGGAGGAATCCTTCGTGGGCGCTTGGCCTATCAGCACCGACTCATCGCGCCGTCCGTCCACCACCAGGTCGAACCGGTCGAAGGCGCCGCACCGGGCGAAACCTCGGCGCAGGTAATGGGCCGCTACATGGAGCACATGTACCCGGCGCTCTTCAGCCGTGCGAGTCATCCGGCCTTCGCGGGTAGCGCCGTATTCAATTCGATGGACATCGTCGGCATCGAAGGCGCTGAGCAGTGGACCAGCGCAGCATTGATGCGCTATCGCAGCCGCCGGGACCTACTCGAGATTGCGTTGAATCCGGTCTTTGCGGGCAAGCATGACTTCAAGATGGCGGCGCTGGATAAGACGATTGCGTATCCGGTTGAAGCCCAGCTGTATCTGAGCGATCCAAGATTGCTGCTGTTGCTGATCTTGTTGGCCGCGATCTCGTTATTGGATTTGCTGATCTACAGGCGCAGATCGGAGTAAACCCTTTCGGCACCGTAGACACTAATTACTATGGTGAACCGAAGAACGCTCTTACGAAATAGTGCGCTAACGGGTGCGCTCGGGTTGGTGTCGACGACTGGCCGGGCCGTTACCGCGCGGCCGACCTACGCAGGGCCGAATGTCGTCATCGTCCGATTTGGCGGTGGTGTCCGGCGTCGCGAAACCATCGATGCGCAGCACACCTACAGCCCCTACCTGCTGAAGTCGCTTAGCCGCAGAGGCACGCTGTTCACCAATATGGAGGTGTCGAATCTCGAAGGCATCACGCAGACGAGCCACGCGCAAGGCACCCTCTATCTGCTAACCGGTCGCTATGACGCCTACGAGGACGTCGAAAGTCAGTTTCTTGGCGAGCGTTTCGAACCGGCCGCGCCCACGCTATTCGAGTATCTGCGCAAGTCCTATGACGTTGCCGACCACGAGTGCTTGATCGTCAACGGCGAGGATCGTAAGAACGAAGAATACTTCACGTTCAGCAATCACGATCTCTACGGTGTCGACTACCGCTGCCACACGTTGAGCCTCGCTCGCTACAAGCGCTACCTGTTCGAACAGCAGATAGCCGAAGGCGGCTTGGACGCAAAGCAACTCGAGAAAACGCGAAAACAGTTAGCCGACCTCGAGAACCTCGATTATCGAAACGCCGAACCGTTGGGCCAAGGTGCGCGTTTGGAAGCGTTTTGGGCACGGTGGCGTGAGTATTTTGGCGACTCCGGGTTCGTCAATGCCCGCGGCGATGGATTGTTGACGCAATTGTCGCTTTGGGCGTTAGAGCATCTCCAGCCTCGACTGATGATGATCAACTATCAGGATCCGGACTACGTGCATTGGGGTAACCCCAGCCACTACACGCGTGGTATCGCGGAAATCGATCGGGGCTTGCAGCAACTTGTTTCCGCGATCGATGCGTTGCCGCGCTATCGGGACCAGACGTTGATCGTGGTCGTACCCGACTGTGGACGCGACAGTAATCCGTTCATGCGTGTGCCGTTCCAACACCACTTCAACTCACGCTCTGCACACGAGGTTTGGGCGCTCCTGGTAGGCCCTGGCGTAGCTAAGGGCCGTGTGTACGATCACCAGGTCAACCAGATCGACGTGACCAAGACGATCGGTGCGCTGATGGGGATACCCACGCCATCGGCAGAAGGTGGAGTGCTCGTGTGACGGCGCGCGCACTCACGACGATGCAGGTCGTTACGCGGCCGTTCGTTTGGTTCGTTTCGGTATTCCTTGCGGTAGTGGCAACCCAGTCTGCGTTGTTGTCGGTGGTGTTGCTCGGTTACGTGTACGCCAGCATGCATCGCTACCTGGTCGGTCGTGAACTCGGCGACAGGTTGCGCGATCGGGTATGGCAGCGTGTCAAGTTGGGAGTCTCTGGGGCTCTTACGATATCAAGCCTGGCGCTGCTACCCGCTGTCTTATGGGCGAGCACCTGGTATGCGGGGTGGGATAACTCCTTCAACAAGGGCTACGAACAGGCCGTCATCGGTCCGTTGACCGGTGTTGCGGGCGTATTGTTGTTTCTTCTGCTCATGCCATATCTGCAGATCGCACAAGCGCGCCATGCCGAAACCCTCGATTGGCGTTGCGTCTACCGTGTACGCGAAAACTTGAGAATTTGGGCGGGCGCGCCAGTGTGTGCAGCGCTGCTGCCGCTCGCATACGCGGGGGTGGGTTTCGGGTTGTTCCTGTTGTTCTCGCTGCCGGCGTTTCTGCCGCAGATGACACAGTACGCGGACATTACCGAGGCCGACGTACTCAGTCGATTGCAAGGTTGGTACTTCATCGGCGGTGGAGCTTTTGTGGCCGGCCTGTTCGCGGTCAAACGCTTGACGGCTTGGGTCTACCGGCGCGCAGCCGGGAACGCCGAGAGCGCCGGAAGGATACGTTTCGTCCTGTACCCCATCGTCGCCTTGTTATGGCTCGCAGTCGTTGCGGAAATCTTCGTCGGGCAGTTCCTCAACTACCACGGT
>CBDTZM010000413.1:0-2933 GCA_965364915.1 uncultured Pseudomonadales bacterium
TAGCATCGCGGGCTTCCCGTGCACGGATCTCGGCCAGTACCGGATTGGCGTCGTGCGCCATGATCGAGCGCCATAGCTTGTGCATCGATGCTACGGGAATCCGCGAGTCCGGATCGGCAAGGTCCTCTGCGGACAGGGACGCAGCTCGCATGAGCTCGACTCGGTTCAATCCTTCCCGCTCTGCATAGTCGAGCAGCAGCAAGGGGCTACGTGCTACTTGCGTAAGGTCGTGATCCGGCAATTTGTGCAGGTTCCAGCTAGATGATCACTCAGGAACGAGCCTACACCTCATTAACCGGCAGCACCGATACCTAGGTTCGTCGAAAATTCCTCCAAACGCCGCCGGAGCAACTGGGCCCAGGATTTCGCAAGGCGCCGAACCTGGGCGGTATTGGTGACGGGATTGGATTCGAAGGCGACGCCCTGTTGTTGGGCGGCGTCAAGGTCTACGGCTCTCGCGAGAACCGATCCACTCTCGGAATCGATGAGTTCGATGACCAATGTTGCGTAGCCGATGACGTCGAGGTAAATGTCGACTCGTCCGGCCGTTTGCGGCGGTACGCGGGACACGACATCCAGAAGAGCACCCCGAACAATCAGCACATCAGGCCCTGGTTCGTCTACGATCGCCAGATTCTCGAGCTTTGCTAACTCCTCACGAAACGCAGTCGAAAACACGTCTTGTATATTGGCTTTTTGCGCTTCAGTCAGCGGAAATTCGGTTGCACCGCTCCTTGACGCTGTCAACCGTCCGGCGCTCGCTTTCACCGGGCGGTAGTGGATACCGGCGCCTTGTACGATGATCTTGGTGTATCCGGTCAAATCGAAGTCTTGGCGCGCCCAGGCTTTGTCGACCCTCACGTTGGCAACGGGATAGAGTCCATCGAAGCTCAGTTGTGCATCCTCACTGGTATCGATGACCAGCGGTTTCGTCGCGCAGGCGGCGACCAACAGACAAGCACCCACAAGCAATATGTATCTTGTTCGCATTCCCTTCTCCCCTTGTTATTCGATCCCTGATGCTCTGGCAGCCAGTGTAGCCAGATTAACGTTGGCATTTCAAACTGGTCTTGCTTGCTTATCCGAGTACGAGGGTCGTCAGCACCACGACGATGAAGCTCCCTGGGAACGCCCATCGGCTCGATCTGTCCAGTATTTTGGCGGTACGCTCCTTGTGGTTCCAGGCGAGATACCCCGTAGCCACCGCTTCCACGAGTGCCAAGAAGACAAGTATGGAAGAGGTCAGTATGAATTTATCCAGTAGGGTAAAGTAGCCCACGCGGGGGAGGATGTCGTTCATCGTGAATTGGAAGGCGATCAATGTGAGTACGGATGTTGCCGCCAGCGCCATCTGCGGTTCGAGCTGATTGGGGTCGATCCAGAAAACCGCCCACGACATCATCACTATCATCGTCAGAGGCAGAATCACCTTGTAGATGTAGTAGTCCGGTAAGCGGACCGCGGGCAGCGAGAACCGGTAGATTGACGCCGTGCGATCCACATTGACCAACGCCAGGTTCTCGACCGTCGCAGAGGCGGCGCCGATGTTCCAATCCGGAATGGTCAAGACGTCGCGGCGGAATGTCCAAGCCTCTTCAACCTCAAACTGCACCTCGCTTGCGGGATATCTCAACGACATTATCTCGAGTTCGATCAAATGCTCATCGAACGGAAAATCGTCCATGCGCCTTGGGTTGGAAATCGTGCCTCGGAAGCGCAAGTTACCTTGTACCAATCCGCCCTCCGCGATTGTGAGCCTCATCGGTTGGCGCGATTGCAGATCTCCGGAGTTGACGAGTTGAATATCCGGGTTCCACAGGTTACTCAACTCGAACCGGCAGCCGACCGCGCCGCGCAATCGCTCGTCGCGCCAACGTAGGGTCAAGAGCATATCCAGAGTAACGCTTTGGTCTAGGTCGCTAATGGCAATCAGATCGGTGAGCGCGAGACCGATTGAAACGATCGTCGGTTTGTCGCCCGTATCGGGGCGCATCCCCGGCGCGTAGCCCACGAGATTACAGGGATCTTCTTGGGCAAGGCTGCTGAGCGGTGTCAGCAGTGCGATTGTGGAGACGGTCAAGATAGCGCGTATGTGCATTGTCGGACTCATTTAATATAGCGTGCCTCGGCATGCCTTCGGCGTACCGTTGGCTAGCCCAATCCTAGACGGAACGGGTACCATAGGAAACGATTTAGTCAAGGAGGATGGCGTTGCGAGGATTGTTGTTGTTCGGTTGCGCGTTGACGATCGCGTTCGCTGCCAAGGCCCAGGGGGCAGATGCGCTCGCCTATCCGAGAAAGGTAGAGTTCGAGAACGGCCACGTCATCATGCACGCGCCGCAAGTCACGGCGTGGGACGACTTTGCGAGGATTGAGGGTGTTGTTGCGTTAGAAGGCCATAAAGCCGACGCCGACGTTGTCTACGCGACTGGCTTTTTCACGGCCGATGCCGTCCCGGATGTCGACCAACGTATCGTCACAATGAGCGGGCTCGTTATCGACAAGGTCAGGTTCGCAGACGGAACGTTGGCCAACAGCGATCAGCGGCAGATGCTCCAAGAGGCGGTACCGGTCGCTACCCGCGAACTACCGCTCGACCTCGTCCTCAGTCATCTGTCTGAGGACGTGTTAGCGAGTGATTCGGTGGGCATCAAATCGGAACCTCCGCACATCTATGTTGCTACCACACCGACAATTATCGTGATGTTGCAAGGCGACCCGGTGGCGGCGCCCATCGAGGATGCGAAGCTCAGTTTCATCGCGAATACCAACTGGTCGCTCTTCACCAACAACAAACAGAACCGCTGGTATTTGTTGAATGACAAAGAGTGGTTGACGGCCAAGCAGTTGGACGACGAGTGGTCGTATCTGAAGAGCGTGCCAAAGGACCTGAAGAACCTGCCCTTCACCGCCAACTGGAACACCGTGCGCAC
>CBDTZM010000414.1:0-2932 GCA_965364915.1 uncultured Pseudomonadales bacterium
TGGCGGCATTGCCAAAGGCCATGCGGTGGATCGTGGTATCGAGCTGCTGGTTGACGCGGGCATTCGACACGCGAGCGTGGCCGCCGGCGGCGATAGTCGCATTATCGGCGATCGACGTGGGCAGCCGTGGATGGTGGGAATCAAACACCCGAGGCAGAGCGACGTAATGGCGGCGGTTTTGCCGCTCGTCGATACTGCTGTTTCGACGTCGGGGGACTACGAGCGGTTCTTCGAGGAGGATGGCGTGCGCTACCATCACATCCTAGATCCGGCGACGGGCGATTCGGCACGCGACAGCATGAGCGTGACCATACTAGGACCAGACGCAACGTTTACCGATGGACTGTCTACCAGCGTGTTCGTGCTTGGGCCGGAGAAGGGCATCGAGCTCGTCAATCGGTTGCCCGGCATCGATGCCATCATCATCGACGACCAGGGCAACCTGCTTTTCTCGGATGACCTCGACGAGCTCAAGTGAATCCCGTTCTCAATCTTTGAGACCCCCAAACTGGCTGCCTCGCGAAATGTGACTTAGTCCACGTTCTCGAATCCGCGCCTCCTCTAACGTGCATGTTCGGTAGGGCGCATGAAGCACCTAGGATGAATTCAGAACCAGGACGTGTCGGGGCTCTGGGCCCCGCGTCGCTTTTGCAACCGGGACTCGCTGTCGATCTGTCAAGGGCGGCCTTGACGTTCGTGCAGTCGGCGGGTTCCGGTTACTTATTTGATCGTTTTGACAATGGACTTGTCGACGATCATTTCGCCACGATGGATGGTGGCGGACTGTGCAGCATGGAGCACGCAAACGGTGACTGCCGGCAGTTCGAAAGATCTAGCTGATAGGAAATCAGGTTCGAAAGGATATCGGACGGGTGGAGGACTGGATGTCCGTGAATTCCACCAGATCTTTCGACGGCACACTGCCTTCATCTTCGATGAGAAGGACGCACGAGGAAGGTGGAGAGTTGAACAATGGAGGTCAGGAAGTGATGCAGAACGTCAGACTAAGCCTAACAAGTGCGGCGATCGGCTTCGCTTTCATGTTATTGAATGGTCATGCACACGCGGTGACGTTGCAGGAAATGGCGCCGGATTTCACGCTCAAGAGTTTGAGTGGGGAGAATCTGCGTCTCGACGAGTACAAGGGCCAGGTCGTCCTGCTCAATTTCTGGGCTAGCTGGTGCGGACCGTGTCGTCAAGAGATGCCGATACTGGATCGGCTGCATCATCGCTACCTCGACGCTGGTTTTGCAGTGCTCGGTATCAATGTCGAAGGTGAAATTGAACCGGCGCAGGAGATCGTCGACAAAACGTCCGTGACGTTCCCCGTGTTGATCGACGTTGGCCAGACGGTCAGTGAGATGTACAAGCTGGAGGCCATGCCGAGTACGGTCGTTATCGATCGCGACGGCGTGGTCCGGTATATACACCGCGGCTACAAGCCCGGTGACGAAGCGAAGTATGTCGAGGTTGTGAAGAAACTCATCCGCGAATAGAGATCAGGTTGGACACCATGCGAAGGACAGCAATCGACACTTTCAGAGCACTCGCCGCAAGCCTCTTGTTGGTGGCGGGCGCAGCGTATGCCGAACCCCTCGACGACGAGATGGAGGAGGTCAAAAAGACCCTGCTCACGTTGAAGCGCGACCTGGTTATTTTAGAAGAAGATCTGCTTTTTCCAGCGTCGTCGCAACTCGCCGTTTTTCTGTCCATGGACGTTGGCGAATTCTTCCAGTTGGACGCGGTTTCGTTGAAGGTGAACGGTAAGGAAGTCACGCACCATCTCTATACGAACAAGCAGGTCGATGCGTTGTATCGCGGTGGCGTGCAGAAGCTCTTCATCGGTAACGTCAAGCAGGGCAAGAACCGCGTCACCGCATTTTTTACCGGCCGTGGCCCCAGCGGACGCGCCTACAGACGCGCGACGACGGTCGAGTTTGAAAAATCCTTCGAGCCGACGTTTGTCGAGCTCGCCATTGCCGATTCAGAAGCCAAGTATCAGCCCGAGTTTCAAGCCTCGGTCAGCAACTAGGCGTAGCCGCAAGTCGTGGTGGGGTCTAGATGAAGTTTCTGTGTGAGCTCATCCTGAGTTGTACGCTCAGCGTCGCGGGCGCGAAACCCATCGACGAGTTGACGTACGGCACCGTGCTGTACGAGTACTATCAGCAGGATTACGCGGCAGCCATGCTCGCGACATTGGTCGCCGAGGAGCAAGGCTACGTTGGCGACAACGCTATCCGCTTCGAACTTGCCAAGGGCAGCTTCGCGTTCAGCGATGCCATGTACGACTATGCTCGCGAGACGTTTGAGGGCGTACCCCAAGAAGAGCTCACCAACATTGATCAGATGCGCCTCGCCTTCCACTTGGCGCGCGAGTATCAGCGGCGCGAGGATTGGCAGCGTCTCGGGGAGCAGCTCGAACGCATCGACCTGGGTAAGACCTGGCTGGGTCGAGAGAAATTTCACCCGGAAGTGGAGTACATGCGCGCAGATCTCGCGGTGCAGCGCTCGGACTTCACGGCTGCCCAGAACGCGCTGCAGAAGCTCAAGCGCGACGATCCCCTAAAAGCGTATGGACTATTCAACTTGGGCGTCGCCTACAAGGGCTCGGGCGACCTGCCGTCAGCGCGCGATGTGTTCTCGGAACTGGCAGGGATGGAGACCGATAGCGACGAGGCACATGATCTAGTACAACGTGCGCGCCTTGCGCTGGCGTTCATTGCTCGACAGCAAGACGATCCCGTGGAAGCGGCTAACGTGTTGGGAGCGCTGCCTGCCGACGGCCGGTATCGCGACATTGCGATGGCGTCCTACGGCGGACTTGCCATGGACAACGAAGACTACCAGCTTGCTGCCCGCATCTGGTTGACCTTGCAGAATCAGCAATATTGGACGACATCCACCGCTACGGCGCGTCTCGGTTTCCCGATCA
>CBDTZM010000415.1:0-2929 GCA_965364915.1 uncultured Pseudomonadales bacterium
GCTCGACGAAGCTTTTTACGAGCAACTTGGCGACCGCACCGCCTATCTCGTAGAGGGGCTTCAAGCGCTCGCGGCGAAACACAATCAATCCATCACCGTTAATCATGTCTGCGGCATGTTTAGTTTGTTTTTCGATGCGCCGGGTACTGTGACTCAGTTCGACCACGTTGCGAACGCCAATACCGATGCATTCAATCGATTCTTTCATGCGATGCTGGACCACGGCGTGTACCTCGCACCCAGCGCATTCGAAGTGGGGTTCGTGGGCGCAAAGCACACGACAGAAGTGTTGGATGCAACGTTGTCTGCCGCCGATCGAGCTTTGAGCAACCTCTAACCCCGGTAAACTTTTCTATGTACGACGTCTACGGTTTAGGCAACGCGTTGGTGGATACCGAATATCGCATCGACGACGGCTTCCTCGAACAACACGCGATCGCCAAGGGTCACATGACCTTGGTCGAAGAAGACCGGTTGGAAACGCTGGTGGCGGCGCTGAGTTCACTCACTCCGAAACGCATGAGCGGCGGCTCAGCGGCCAACAGTGTCATCGCGGCCCAGGGATTTGGGGCCGCGACGTACTATTCGTGCAAGGTCTCGGACGACGCTACCGGCAAGGTCTTCTTGTCCGATCTCAGCGATGCCGGCGTGCACACCAATGCCAACGCGGTAGCGGCGAGCGGCAAGTCCGGTTGCTGCTTGATACTCGTGACGCGCGACGCAGAACGTTCAATGAACACCTTCCTCGGCGTTTCTACGCAACTGAGCACAAGCGAGATAGACGAAGCCGCGCTCGCCACCGCTCGCTATTTCTACGTCGAGGGCTACCTCTCCTCGTCTCCGGAAAGCCTGGCAGCGGCGACCGCGTGTCGACAGCTCGCAGAAGACCAAGGAGTAGCGACCGTCGTCAGTCTGTCGGATCCGAGCATGATCGAGTTCTTCCGCGCTAATCTGGAAACGATACTCGGCAACGGGGTCGATCACCTTTTTTGCAACGAAGAAGAAGCGCTTACGTGGGCACGCACGGATCGTCTGGACGTCGCTATCGCCGAACTCAAGGATATCGCGAAGACCTGCAACGTAACGCTCGGTAGTCGAGGGTGTTTGTCCGTGATCGACGGACAGCAACGGGCCGTGCCGGGATACTCCGTAACAGCGTTAGACACCAACGGCGCCGGAGATATTTACGCCGGAGCTTGTCTGTACGGTTGGTGCCGCGACATGGACCCCCAGCAAGCCGCAAGCTTCGGCAACTACGCGGCAGCCGCGCTCGTCCAGCAATACGGTGCACGGTTGCAAACGATGCAAGCTTACCAAGAGGTACTGGAGGCATTCCGCGCGCTCTGAAGGAGTCCGGAGCCTAAGGACAGGACACTAGCACCGCGGCCACAACGATTCGTCAACCGGAATCTCGCGCTCGAGGCGCAGCCCTTCGACCTCGATTGAACACTTCCACGCAACCACCTCTACACCTTCCTCGACGGCAGCTCGCAGCCGCGCTCCGTACGCCGGATGAACATCATCTGCCGTAGCTGCCGTCTCGACGCCGGTATGTAGCACGCAAAACAAAAGCATCGCCCTGTCACCCTCGCGTATGCGCCGAATCAACGCTTCCACATGCTTCAGCGCGCGTTCGCTGACCGCATCCGGGAACGCACCCAAGCCACCGGCTCGGCACAAGGTCATGCTCTTCACTTCCAAGTAGCAATCGGGACGACCCATTCTCGCCAAACGAAAATCGAACCGGCCTCGTTCATCCGGGATGGCGGCTTCCGGTTTTACCGTATCGTAATCTGCGAGCGCGGGGATTCGCCCTTCGGATAGCGCTTCCGCAACCAGGCGGTTGGCCTGCGCAGTATTGACGCCAACCAGAGACTGCCCGGACGCGACCACCTCCAGCGTATAGCGATATTTACGCTGCAAATTGCGAGAATCGGATATCCAAACCACGCTGCCGGGTTCGGCACAGCCGGTCATGGCACCAGTGTTGGGACAATGCACCGTCAGCGTTCGTCCCCCGGCAAGCTCCACGTCGGCGAGAAAGCGCTTGTAACGTTTGATGAGGCGTCCCTCGGTGAGGCGCGGGTCAAATTTCATCTGCTCAAGGCCGGTTCAAACGCCCCAAACCTCCAGCGCATGACCGATGCGGTTCAGGCCAATGTCGATCGACTCCTCGTCGGTCGTATACGCAAAGCGGACGAAACGGTCGGCTTCGCGTTCGCCAAAATCGATACCGGGTGTCACGGCAACCTGAAATTCGTCGATGAGCCGCCAGCAGAAGTCGAACGAATCCATACCGGCGCTCGAGACGTCCACATACAGGTAGAAAGCGCCACCCGGCGTAGCAGGCACGTCTAGGCCAAGTGCTTCGAGTCCGCTCGACAGTTGTTGGCGACGTTGATCGAATCGCGCGCGCCGGGCTTCGTGTATGGCCATCGCCTCCGGCAGAAAGGCGGCAAGCGCCGCATATTGTGCGACGCTCGAAGGCGAGATAAACAGGTTCTGGGCGAGCTTCTCCAGGTCTTCGACTAGAGCCTCGGGCAACACCACCCAGCCCAAACGCCAACCCGTCATGCCGTAATACTTGGAAAAGCTGTTGAGTACGATCAGATCATCGACGACAGCGAGACCGCTCGTAACAGACTGCTGGCGACCATAGGTGAGGCCCTGATAGATTTCGTCCAGGATGAAGAATCCAGCCCGTTGGGCAACGACGTCACCGAGTTGCCTTAGCCCGGCGTCGCTCACGACCGCCCCGGTGGGATTGGCGGGCGATGCCAGCAACAACCCTTTGGTGTTGGACTGCCAATGCTCATTCAGCGCATCGACCGTCAGCGCATAACCATCCCTGGCGTGCACCGGCACCCGCTGAGGAACGCCGCCTGTAACGTGGGCGAACGCCTCGTTGCAGGGGTAACCGGGATCGGTA